>JASLBD010000276.1 GCA_030146745.1 Allosphingosinicella sp.
CGGGCGAGCTGGGCCTCGTTGAGCCTGAGGCGGATGTCCATCGGATAGCCCGCCGCCGAGGCGAAGCCGACCGTCCCGGTACCGCCGATCGTGCCCTGGCCGGCGCGGCCGGAAAGCCGGGTGATCTGGAGCTCGGAGCTGGTGAAGCGGCCCTGCAGGGCGAGCTGGCTGATCCTCGTCCCGTAGGTTTCGTGGACGAAGGTCAAATTGTTGGCGCGGACGATTCCGGCGAGCTGCGGGGCCTGCACCCGGCCCGAGAAATCGGCGGCGACCCCGATCGGGCCGGAAAGCTGCATGTCCGAAATCCCGCTCAGCGACCACAGGACCTCGGCGGGACCGTTGTAGCGGATACCGCCCGCCAGCGGCGCGGCGAGCAGGCGCGTCGACCAGCCGCCCGCGCCGGGCCCGACCGGCTGCAGCCGAAGCTGGGCCCGGCCGATGACGTTGCCGTCGTCGCGGATGACCGCGGCGAGGCTGCCGCCTTCGGGCCGGAGCTGCCCGGCGAGCGCCAGGTCGACCGGCGGCGAGCGGACGGCGATCCCGGTGCGGGTGAAGCCCGCGATGGTGAGCCGGGCGTCGGCGCGCGGGAAGGAGTCGCCGCCGACCTGGGCGAAGTCGATGCTTCCGGTGGCCCGCCCGCCGAGGCCGAGGCCGGGCGAGAAGACGTTGAGGATCGAGACGTCGAAATCGTTGAGCCGCGACTGGATCACCATGCCGGCCTCACCGTAGCGGCCGGCGAGCAGGACGTTGCCCTGGGGCAGGACGAGCTCGGTCGGCGCCAGCTGCCAGCCGCCCGCCACCTTCGTGATCTGGGCCGGACGGGCGAGGCGGAAGGGAATGTTGCTGACCTGGCCCTGGCCCGCCGCCCGGATCAGGTCCGGTGACAGAGCCGCGTTGACCGCGACCCGGAAGGGCACTCCGCTCGTCCCCTCGGCGAAGACCCGGGCGAAGCCGTTGCCGCCGCGATAGTCGACCTTCGCCCGCGCCCTTGCGAGGAAGAAATTGTCGGCGCGCACCCCGGCGAGCTGGGCGTCGCCGACGATGTGCGGCGCATCCGGGTAAAGGATCACGCTGGCCTGGACGATCCCGCGCTGGATGAGGATCGGGTTCTCGCCCGGGATCCGCGCACCGTTGGCCGTCGCGCTGATGTCGGCCCGCTGATATTGGCCCGCGGCGGCGAGCTGGATCGTCCCCTGGAGCCCCTCGCCGGTCATGGCGAGGGTGCCTTCGAATGGGCCCGCGGGGGTGCGCACGACCCGGCCGGTGAACGTCATTCCGGCGAAGACGAGGCGCCGGACGTCGATCGTCATCGGACCCCGGCCGGACAGGATGGTGACATCGGCCTCGAACGGCCCGTAGGCCGACTGGCCCGTGGCGTTGATCGCATAGCCGCCGGCGACGGCGCGGACCGTTGCGGTGACGTCGCGCAGCCCGATGCCGAAGTCGGGCGCGGCCGCCTTGAGCTGGATCTGCGGCCGGGTCGCCGTGCCGGTCACCACCACCGCCAGCGCCCCGTAGGATCGGGAGACTCCGGCGGCACGGATGTTGATCCGCCCGTCGGGCCAGATCGTCCCGCTCCCCGAAGTGATTCGAAGCCCCGGCGAGCTCAGCCGGACGCTGTCGAGGGTGATCACCCCGGACGGGGTCATGACCACGTTGGCCGAGGCGGTGGCATTGCCTTCGAGCACTCCGGCGGCGGTCGGATTGTCGATCCGCCGGGTCCGGACGGAGACCCGGCCCTTGAGCCCGAAGCCGCTTCCGGCGGTGAACACGTCCATGTTCGTGGTGAGGTCGAGGAGTCCGATCCCCTCCATGAGGTAGTTGTTCACCGTGCCCTGGATGCCGGCGCGATACTGGCCCTTGGCGAGGTCGGCGGCGAGGACCACCGTGGCGTTGAGCCGGTCGGAACGCACCTTGAGGTTGTCGGACACCAGCTTCGTGCCGCTGATGTTGATCGTGCCGTTGACGCCGACATTGGTGAGCAGGCTGCCCAGCGACGGATCGAGGCCGCTGATCCGGCGCGCCCGCGCCTGTATGGGGATGCTGATCCGGTCGGTGTCGACCTTGGCGCGGCCGCGCGCCCGGAGGAGCTCGATCGTCGTGTCGTTGAAGCTCAGGCTGCGGGCGCGAAGATCGTAGGCGACGAAGGGCGTCTGGAACGCGCCGTTCAGGACCATCGCCACGCGCAGGTCGGTGCCGTCGATATTGGGCCCGATCACCCGCGGCCGGGAGAGGCGGGCGGCGACCTTGAAATCTTGGAACTGGCTTCGGCCCAGATCGAGCATGCCCTCGGCGACGACCGCGATCGCCGGCGAGGTCAGGCTGAGGCGCGTATCGGCCCGGCGCTGGTCGAGCTTGGTGGTCAGATTGACCTGGACCCGGGGCGACAGCAGGTTCCTGGGAATGCCCGGCGCCATCAGCAGGCCCGGGTTCATCGGACCGGCGACGGTGAAGGCGCCGTCCTTGGCGCCGACGGCGAGGTTGGCGAATTCCTTGCCGCCGAGGACGGCCCTCGCCCGGCCGCGCCAGTTCGTCCAGGTGCCGTTGCCGCCGACGGTCGCGACCAGCGGCTGGTTGATTCCGGTCAGCTTGGAGACGAAGCCGTTGGCCGGCGCTTCGATCCTGACCCCCATGGCCAGCCGGTTGGCCTCGGGGACGGCGTCGATGCGCAACGCCAGCTTGTCGCCGCCGGGCAGGTCCGCTCCACCCGGAATCGCGTTGGCGTCGAGCGCCACCTGGGCGCGCCCGTCGTCGATCCGGGCGCTTCCGGCGAGGCTGAGGAGGTGGCGATAGCCGGTCACCGTCGGGTCGACCAGCATCCGGTCGACCTTGATCTGGCCGATGTCGACGTTGATGTCGGGAAGCAGCGGGGCGTCGGGGTCGCCGGGCTTGAGCTCGGGCAGGCGGTAGAGGCGCGCCTGCGGGATTTCGAGCCGCTTGATGTCTATGTGATTGCGGAAATAGGCGAGCGGCCGCCAGTCCAGAGTCGCCCGCGGAGCGACG
>JASLBD010000259.1 GCA_030146745.1 Allosphingosinicella sp.
GGCGACGTCCGCGGGCGGGTCGCCGGGGAGGTAGTGGACGCCCTCGACCAGCATGTCGTGGGTGAGGACGAGGGAGCGGCCGGCGATGTCGAGCACGGCGGCGTCGTCGAGAAGGCCGCGCGCCGCGGGGTGGGTCGCCAGCAACTTGAGCGACTCGATGAACTCGCTTTCGGTCAATAATCCCCGATCAGAGCTTAGTCGCTTCGCGCCGCGGCTCGGAGCGCCGCAGGCTGCGGTAGATAAGCGCAAGACCCGTGAACCCTGTGAAGGTCACCGCGGCGGCAAAGACGAGGACCGCGTCGGAAAGAGACATACTCAGCGCTCCGTTTCCTTCAGAGCCGCCTCCAGCCATTCGGCCTGAAACTCGCGATCGGCGGCCTGAAGATCGCAATAGGCCGATAATATGGTACCTGCAACGAACAACAGCAAGGCAAGCGCGGCCGTCAGCAAGATCGTGTCGTTAGCTTGGCCGCCGACGATGAGAAGCAAGGTCGCCGTCAACAGCGATCCGCCGCCGAACTTCGCGATCGCGTCGGCGAGCTTGTTGCCCGTCTGAAAATCGCCGGGCCTGCTTTCGGAAGAGAAGGGCCTCCTCCTTGAAACTGGCTCGTGCTGCGCGTCGATCGTCAGGGTCGCTTACCTTGGCAAGCTCCGCGGCAATTCTCGCCAGTGGTTCGGCCGGCCCCGTAACGCGGCTCTTCGAAGCTCACTTCCTCACGTCCTTCGCCACGGCGTCGAGAATGCCGTTGACGAAGCCGGCCTCCTTCTGGCCGTAGAACGCCTTGGCGACGTCGACATATTCCGAGATGACGCTTCCGGTCGGGACGTCGATCCGAGCCGCGAGCTCGTAGGCGCCGGCGCGCAGGATCTGGCGCATCGGCCGGTCGAGGCGGCCCAGCGGCCAGTCCGGGGTGAGGCGTGCGGCGATGGCGGAATCGAGCTCCGCCTCGCGGGCGGCGACTCCGCTCACCAGATCGTCGAAGAAGTCGACTTCGGCGTCCTGATATTCGACGCCCTCGATCGTCGCTCCGAGGCGGTGGTGATGGAATTCGTGGAGCAGCTTGGGCACGGGCGTCTGCTCCATCTCGCGCTGGTAGAGCGCCTGCACGGCGGCGAGGCGGGCGGCGGAGCGGGAACGCGAACGGGCGGAGGCGGCTGACATGGTCGGCGGGCCATAGCGGCGGCGGGGACGGGGAGGGAAGCGCTTTCCTGATCTTGACACTCGCCGGCCGCGGGCCTGTGACCTTCGCATGGACAAGGCCATCCCCGTCGCGACCGTCGCCCACCTCATCGAGCTGGCGATCGCGCCGGTGTTCCTGCTCGCGGGTATAGCCGGCATCCTCAACGTCCTGGCGCAGCGCCTCGCCCGGGTCGTCGACCGCGGCCGGAGCCTGGAGCGCGATTTCCTGTCGTTCGACGAGGCCACCAGGGAGCGGGCCAGCGAGGAGCTGCTCATCATCATCCGCCGGATGCGGATCGTGAACCTCGCCATCACCGCCTGCACCGCCAGCGCGCTGTTCGTCTGCCTCGTCGTGGCCTTCCTGTTCGTCGCCGACCTGGCGGAGATCCCCTTCGCCCGCCCTATCGCCGTGCTGTTCATCATCGCCATGGGACTTCTGATCGTCGGCCTCACCTTCTTCCTGGCCGAAATCCGGCTGGCGGCCCGCTTCGTCAGCATCCGCCACGACCTGCTGCCGCTGCCGGGGCGCGACCAGCCGGCCGACTGATCCGCTTGCGCGGAGCTGAAAAGCGGTTCAACTTCCCGACCAGCAAGGGTGTGGGGTTCATGGCGACGCTGAGCGGGACTGCGGCGACGGCCGCCAATGGTGACAAGGAGCCGCGCACGGAGCGCGGCCGCAAGACGCTCCGGCGGCTGATCGAGGCGGCTGCGGCCGAGTTCGGCGAGCGCGGCTTTCACGAGGCCGCGATCACCGGGATCACCCGCCGCGCCGGGGTCGCGCTCGGCACCTTCTACACCTATTTCGAAAGCAAGGAGGAGGTCTTCAGGGCCCTCGTCCTCGACATGAGCCGGGCGACCCGGGCCCATGTCGCCGAGGCCGTGAAGGGCGCCCCCGACCGGCTCGCGGCGGAGCGGATCGGGCTCGAGGCGTTCATCGCCTTCACCCGCAGGCATCCCGAGCTCTACCGGATCGTCGAGGAAGCGCAGTTCG
Organism: Allosphingosinicella sp.; assembly: GCA_030146745.1. Next base: position 2,172 of record JASLBD010000259.1, read on the forward strand.
TCGCCCACGACGTCTATCGCGCCCATTATCTCAGCTTCGCCGACGCCTATCGCCGCAACCTCGCCGGAGCGCGCGAGCGCGGCGAGATCGCCGATGGCGGGCACGGCGCGCGCGAGGACGAGGCGCGGGGCTGGGCCCTGATCGGGATGAGCGTCTTCCTCGGCATGCGCTACGGCCTGTGGGACGAGGACCTCAGCCCCGCCGAGGTCGCCGACATCGCCATCGAACTGGTCTCGGAGGGGCTGAGGAAGAGGTGATGCTCGCCGACCTTCCCGATCTGATCGCCCGCCGGGCCGAGCTGACCCCGGATTCGGTCGCGCTCGAGGAGGTGGCGACCGGCCGGAGCCTGACCTACGCGGCGCTCGACGCGCGCGCCGCCCGAGCCGCCGCCTTGCTCGAGGCGCGCGGGGTCGGCGAAGGCGACCGGGTCGCCATCCTCTGCCGCAACCGTATCGCTTTCTTCGAAGCCCTGTTCGCCTGCGCCCGGCTGGGCGCGATCCTGGTTCCGCTCAACTGGCGGATGCCGCCGGCCGAGCTCGACCCTCTGCTCGCCCATTCCGGCCCGCGGCTGCTCCTCCACGGCGGCGAGGACAAGGCGGCCGTGCGCCGCCTGGCCGCGCCGCCCCAGGCGATCGATCTCGACGGCGACTATGAAGCGCTGGTCGAAGCCTCGGCGCCGGGGGCCCGGCGCGGCCGCTGGCCGGCGGACGGGATCTGGTACCTGCTCTATACGTCGGGGACGACCGGACGGCCCAAGGCGGTGATCTACACCTACCGGATGGCGCTCGCGAACCTGATCAACATCGGCACCGCCATCGGCCTCGGAGCGTCGGACGCCACTCTGAGCTTCCTTCCCAATTTCCACACCGCCGGAATCAACCTCCACGCCTTGCCGACCCTGCTCCAGGGCGGCCGGGTCCTGCTCCTGCCGGGGTTCGACGCCGATTCGGTGGTGGAGCTTCTCGAGGCGCGAAGGGTCGACACCTTCTTCGCG
>JASLBD010000302.1 GCA_030146745.1 Allosphingosinicella sp.
CAGGGTGTCGGTGCCCTTGCCGCCGTAGACGACGAACTGGGCGTCGGTCTCGGCCGAGCCGTCGAAGGTGAAGTCCTCGCCGACGAGCAGAGCGGCGCCGTTGATCCGCACCTGCAGCCCCGCGGCGAAGTTGGCGTCGGCGGTGGTGATGACATAATCGTAGCGATTGGCGCCGGAATCGCCGGAATTGGTGTTCGAGCCGGCGAGAAGCGAGATTCCTTCGATCTCGGTGACGGCGGCGGTAAGGGTGAGGGCCCCGTAGGCGCCCTGGAGCACCAGAGTGTCGCTGTCGGCGCCGCCGTTGACGATGTCGGCGGAATTGAGCGTGCCGCCGAAGAAGAAGATGTCGTTGCCGCTGCCGCCCAACGCGGTGTCGTTGCCGCCGCCGAACCACAAGATGAGAGTGTCGTTGCCGGCATTGCCGTTGAGGATATTGTCGGCCGCGTTGCCGGTCAGCTTGTCGTTGCCGCTCCCCGAGGTCGCATTCTCGATCGTGGCGCCGTTGGCGATGGTGAAGCCGCCATAGATGCCGGTGGCGTAGGACATCCATCCGCCGCCGCCATATTCATATTTGAGCGTCGCGGGGCGCAGATCGATATTGGCGTCCCTGGCGCCGCTATAGGTGATCTGATCGACCCCTCCGGCATCCCAGATCGACGAATAATAGGTGCTCTGGCCCTGATAATAGCCGTCGCGGGACGTTGCCGCATCGGTAGGGTCGTGCTCGGCCGGTTGGCCGGTCGCGGCATCGATATAGACACCCCACTCGTTCACGTCCTTCAGGACGTAGGTGTCGTTGCCGGTGGCCCAGTCCTCGTTGACGCCATATTTGTCCTGGATGACGGCGATGTCGAACGCCATCAGGCTGCCGAGCCAGCCATAGCCTTCGTTGTTGGTTGCGGCCTGGCCGTAGGGCGACTTTTCCCACCCGTCATTGTAGGACATCATCGTGTAGACGCCCTGGTTGAGGTCGTACGCTCCTGCCCCGCCGTCATCGCCGGGCACGCCGTTCGTCACCACGCCCTGCATGACGCTCGAGCCGCCGCCGGTGTCGTGCGGGTGCGCGAGGCCCATGCCGTGGCCGAATTCGTGGATCAAGGTGACGAATGAGAAGCCGCCCTGCTGAAGCATCTGGGCGCTCCAGCGCTCGTCGGCGGAATTGAACTGGGCGACGCCCTCGTCTTGATAATCGGGCGGGTTCATCGACCCGAGCAGAGAAATGCCCGGCCCCGGCGTGCCGGGATAGGACCAGTAGAAGAAATCGGCGTCGAAGTCGTCATCCACTCCGCTGGCATATTGGACGCCGGCCTCGGGTCCCAACGGTCCGGGCTTGTACTGGATATTCGGGTCGCGCTCGTAGAGACCGGTCGCCGCATTCAATGTATAATTGGAGACAAAGACGACGTCGGCGACCTTCGAGAATTCGGCCGCCGCGGTCAGCAGGGCCTGGATTTCGTACTGATACGGATCCTGGGCCGTCACTTGGACCGGAATGGTCGCACCGGTATTCGCATAGAGATCGCCCTGGCCGGCGAAATAGATGTAGATGACGTTCTTGCCCGGGAAGCCGAGGAAGTTGCCCTCGACCTCGGCCGGATCCGCCGCCGGCTCCCCGGTCGGTCGCGGGCCGTCATTGCCGTCCGGATTGCGCACCGAAACATGCTCGCGGTTGACGAGGACTCCGCCCCAGTCGAGCGAGTGGAGCGGGCTCGAAATGTCATAATGCGTGGTATAGACGGTTCCGGTCGCGGTCTTGGCGAAAATCTCGTAATCGCCGACGAAGTCCCCGACCCCGTCGCCGTCATTGTCGTAGGACGTGGCGTTGACGTAGAAGGTGCCCGAATAGGGCGCCTCGAACGTCATGAGGGCATCGAGCCCCGACGGCGTGTTCGGCCCGCCGCCATCCGCGATCGAGAGCAGATTGCCGGCAGAATCGTAGATTTCGAGATAGGCGTCGGCGAGCGGAACGCCGCTGCCTTCAGCGCCCGGAATGCCTCCGACATAGGCATATTGACCGAACTGGTAGTTTCCGCCAGCCGTCAGAGTGACCGCGAACCAGTCATTGTCGCCGGGCGTGTCGGACGCCGCTATGACGTGGCTGCCATCGACCACCAGCGTCCCGGTGGTGTTCGGGTCGGGCGTATAGACGTCGATGAGGGCGGTCGGGCCGGGGATGTTCCAGGCCGATTCGACCGGCTGATAGTTGTCGGGAAGCCTCGAGTCCGATCTGAACGCGCTGAAGCCCGCCGCGCTGCTGTCGAGCGCCATCTGGAGCGACGGAAGGTCGTAAGCGGAAAGCTCTCCGGCGCTAGCGGCGGCAATGCTCGCAAGCGTGCCTCTCGCACCGATATGGGCGGCGGTTTCCTCGGTCGAAGCGGAACGGGACCGTAGCCCCCTCAGTGCGCAAGAATAGCACATCGGCAAAATCTCCCTGGATCAATTATGGTTTGAAAGCAGCTGTGAGGACGCCGCCGCGACCTTGCGGATCGGGAGCGACATTAAGCCTGAGGCTCGCATGTTATGGAACGGACCGGACGGCTAAGGGGACGGCCAATGGCGCGTTTGGAACGCCTGCCGGAGCAGAGAAGCAACGCCGGTTGCAACGCGCGGACGAACCCCAATTTTCGCCTTTCGAACAGCTAAGGAGGGTGAAGAAGCTGTTAACGCTGTTCAAACCCACGTTGAGAGATTCGGTTCCGATACGAAGGGAACCTGCTGTAACTACGTAGATAATCGCAGGCGCGGAGTCGCTTTGCGATGAAAGTCGCGCCGCCGGCGCGGCAAATGGCGGGTAGGGCGGCTTGATCGCAGACCCTAATTTCGCCAGCCTGCGGCTGCAGGATCGCCCAGCCTCGCGCGGAGCTTACATGATGAAGCTTGTCTACGCCGCCTTGTTCTCCTCCCTGGCGCTGGCCGCCTGCGTTCCGACGAAGGAGCTTGGCGAGGGTCCGGACCGGGACCGGCTCGTCGATCTCGTCCGGCAATTCTGCGCCGCGGAGCGGAGCGCCGATCCGAACGACACCAGCCCCTTGTTCGTCGCCTCGATGCGGGAAATGCTCGAGCGCCGGGCTTCGTCCTACGCTCCGGAACCGGATTGCGAGCCGGGCCGCACCTGGTATCGCGGCGGATCGCGGCTGTTCGCGGAGGTGCGGCGTCGGGACGGCAGCGACCGCCTCGACCTGTGGACCGGGGAATGGCCCCGGATCCGCAACGTCCTCTACGGGCGCAAGCGCCGGGTCGGCGGGCGCGAAGTGGACAACCTTTGGGAAGAACTGATCGCCGAGCGCGCGCAACAGGCCGCCCTGCCCCCGCCGCCCCCGCCCCCAGACCTGGACTGCTTCCCGCCCGGCTTTCGTTTCGCCTTCGTCGGCACCGACACGACGATCTATCGTCAGGGCGCGGTGGTCCGAATCACACCGATGGCCGACGTCTCTCCCGCGGGGACGGTCGAGCTTCCTCGCAAGTGCGTCAGCGGCTGGACGGTCGGCGGGCCGGCGACCCTCAGCGCGGACCGGGCGTCCGTCACCATCGCGGCGGACGCCCCGGCCGGCGCCGTCGTCGCCGTCGGCTTCCGTCACCTGGACAAGCCGGTCGAAGCGCGTTTCCGGGTGGTCGCGAAAGACGAGGTCGTCCTCACCGGGCGCTACTCCCAGCGCGGCCTCGAAGGCTGCACCGCCCATGAGCCCGTGCGCGAGCTCGTGTTCCGGCC
>JASLBD010000304.1 GCA_030146745.1 Allosphingosinicella sp.
GAGGGTGTCGCCGGCCTCGAAGCAGGCTTCGGGAAGGGGCACGGCCCCGGCCGCGGTGGTGAACAGCGCCAGCCGCCCCGGCAGGCTCGCCTCGAACGCCTCCCACCCCGAATGCCGGGTCACCGCCGCCATCTGAGCATAATCCATCCCCGCCCGCTTCAACGCCCGGTCGGAGAAAGGGAAGCCGCACGGCTCGATTATGTCGACCGGCACGGCGAGGCAGGCGGCGAGGCGGAGGATGGTTCCGACGTTGCCGGCCTGGTCGGGCTGGTGGAAGGCGAGGCGCATCGCCTCGACCTTGGGAGGTGCGGAGCTCCGAAGCAATCGAGCCCGAGACATTCCGATTCCGCGCCAGGCCCCGAGCCTTGCGCCCGCTACGATCGCGAAGCCGTTCCCGAAAGAGCGAGCTCGAGTCTAAAGCATCCACTTTGGATTAAATTTCTTACTTACAAGCAGTCGTTAGTACGGTTCCCCGGTACGCACGAGAAGGCAAGCTGAGAGCCTAGAGTCAAGATACAGTATAAACACAGTAGCAACCTGTGGGTTTGACTGGCGTTATTGTAATCTTGGTGCCCGCGCCCCGTGGAATTCCGTTCGATACAGCTTCACAGGCCGCGCGTGCGTCCCTGTTCAGGAGTATGTAAAATGGCGTATTCATTCAAGTGGCTTCTGGCCACAACGGCTCTCGCGGCGCTCTCGCCGGCCGCACTCGCTCAGACCGGACCCGCTCCCACCGAAGCCGCTCCGGGCACGGCTCCCGATGGAGCCCAGGCTCCCGCCAAGAAAAAGGTCCCGCCCACGAATCCGGAAGCGCTGGTCGATCGAACCAGCGTCGGGGCGGCGCAGTCGTTCCTGATGCGCCGTCATGGCATGTCCGCCGCCGAAGCAAAGGAGAAGATCGCCCTCAACGACGACATCTCTGCCCTCGCGAGAAGGCTCTTCGAGGCCAATGAAGATGACTTCGCGTCGATCTGGATCGAATACGAACCCGTCTATCGCGTAGTTCTGGCCTTTAAGGGGACGAGCGACCGGACCCGGATACTCGATCAGATCGATCCAAAATTGCGGCGTTACATCCACATCAAGAACGTCGCTCGTTCCGGCCGCGAGATCGAGGGAGCGACCGACCAGATCATCCAGGCGCTCCAGTCGACCGGGATCGATTATGTCTCCTTCTACGACCACCGGACGGACAAGCTCGTCGTGGAAGTCGGACGCGATGCCGACGTCCCGCGCGTCCGCGAGCTTATTCCCCCGGCGCATCGCGCCTTCGTCAGGGTGCAGAAAGGGATCCTGCCCGTACGGTCCCAGGTCAATAATGTGCAGGCCGGCGATGCGATCTACGGAGGCTGGTGGTATTACACCAACAACACGACGACGCTCCACAATTGCTCGTTCGCCTTCACCGCGACGAACAATGTGGGCCGGCAGGTCATCCTCACCGCCGCGCATTGCGGCCCGCAATATTGGGTGCAGCAGACCGGCCACATGGTGCAGCTGACCGGCCCGCTGGGAGAGTGGCCGACCGGCAAATACGATTACGAGTTCCACGACATCACCGGCCTGCAAAGCGGCCCCTACGTGTGGTTCGAGAACAACATGATCACGCACCCACGCGAGTACAGCACCTATAACAACACCGTTCCGGGGCAGGCGGCCAACGGATACTTCCGCCTGATCGGCTCTCGCGGCTATTACGACCAGGTCGTCGGCCAGCCCGTTTGCAAAAGCGGCCGGTCGACCGGCTTCACCTGCGGCACCATCATGCACGGTTATTACACCTGGCATGGGACCAAAGGCTGGATCCAGTGGGGCAAGTCGGACCAGGATATCGTCGGCTATCCCGGCGACAGCGGCGGCGCCGTCTTCGACTTCGATCCCAATCCGGGCGACATACGGGCTCTCGGGATCATTTCGGGGGTGAACGTCGCGACGCTCGCCGACGGGAGTCAGCGGCCCTGTTTGAAATCGGACACCTTCGACTGTTATGTCATTCACATGCCGATCGATTATATTGACGATCAGCAACTTCTTACGCTGGTCACGGCGTCGCAACGTTAGGAATCGAAGGCCATGAAGGGACTGCTTATGCTAGCGATGTCGGTTGCGGTCGTCGGCTGTGCCAGCGAGCCGGCGCAACCCTCCGAAGCGGAGCAGCCGCGAAGTGAGTCGCCTCGGATGAGCGAGGAAACGAAGCCGGCTCCGGGGGGAGATCCCACTCCCCCCGGGCCTGCGCTTCTGGCCGCCGCGATCCGGTCCGAGACCGGGGCGATTCCCGCCGCGCTCAACCAGGGCCGGTTCCGGATCGATGGCGACTGCCTCCAATTCGTCGCCGCCGGCACGGTCTACACTCCCGCGCTGTTGGGAGCGCCGCGCCGGACGGACGGCGGCTTCGCTTTGGGCGCCCGAACCTTCTCGCTGGACCAGACCTATGTCGTCAGCGGCGGAGCGGTGGCTGGAGAGGATCCGATGATCGAAGTGTCGCAGGACGTGAGGAAAAGCTGCTCGAGGAAATATTATCTGATCGCCGCCATCGAGCGGCCCTGAGGGGGCCAGCTGCGCTTCGGACGCTTCACCGCCGGATGTCGGGTCGCGCCATCATTCCCATCGCGCCGGAATTTTCGTTTAGCGTATCCCCACCGCCGACGTGCTCGTGTCGCACCGATAGGGCGCGCAGCGATTCCAGGTTTGGGGGCGGGGGCCGAAGGGAGCGCCGGGGCCGGTGAAGGTGTCGAGAACCCGCACGGCCGTGTCGGCCCAATCGTCTCGGTTCCTGAGCTTGCCCGCCAGGGTCTCGAGCTCGGCCCATTTCGAGTCGAGCGCCTGCTGGACGGCCGACCAGTCGCCGACCGGGGCTCCGGCCTCGATGTCGGCGACCCGCTCCTGCAGCTGCGCCAGCCGGTCCTGCTCGCGCTGCATGACGCCGGACAGGCAGTCCTCGAACGCGGCCCGGCGGGAGGCCGCGGCGCGCTGCTCCCAAGGCGGCGCGTTCCAGAGCGCGGGCACCGGGATCGAGCAGCCGACCCGCATCCCGACCCGGTGCGCCTCGATCTCGGCAAGGGCCCGGGCGACCGGCTCCGGCTGCTGGGCGATAGCGGGCGACGCAGTCAAAGCGAGGGCGATGAGGAAGAGCTTGCGCACGTGACGGCCTCCGTTTCGGTACCGGACCAATCAAGAGGCCGGAGGCTTAACGGCCCTTGAATGGCCGCGCTCCGGCGGGGACCAGCGGTTGATCGGCCCGGAAGCAAAGGCGATGTTCCTCGCAGGCCTGCGCGAGGCCTGTGCCGTGAGGATGCCGCCGCCGCCGCCGGCTTCAGCCTGACCGGCTTCTACGGCGCCCGCCGCCGCGATCCCGGCTTCGCGCTCGCCGCCCAGGCCCGCCTGCGCCGGGTCGTCGAGTCCGCCGCCGACGCCCCGCACCGGGCGCTGCTCGCCGACGAAGGCGCCGAGTTCGACCGGATCATGAAGCTTCTCGACTATTTCGACCGCAAGCCCAACCGGCCCGCCACCCGCTTCCGGCCCGACAGCCGCCACGCCCCCTGGAGCTTCGAGCGAGCGATCAAGACCCTCGACAAGGCGCTGGACGCTCTCGGGGACAGGCGGACGCCGTTTCTCAAGGAGGAGGGGGAGCCGGAACCGGCTGCATAGCAGCCGTCGGGCGCGTCCGGGTGGTGGAGGGGCAGGGGGACCCGCCGCAGCCGAGCGGGAATCCCTTGGCGATCACAGGTCTATGTCGGGAAGCTCGATCCCGGACAGATCGATGTCCGGGAGATTGAGGTCGATGGCGGGGATTTCGGGAACCTCTGGAACGAAGTCAGAGGCACTGATCCACGAACCGGTAGCACCGCCGCCTCCGAAGGAACCTCCTCCGCCGCCGTGGAAGCCACCATTACCCCAGCTGACGCTTTCGATGGTCGCGCCGTCGCTGTTCAAAGGCGAATAGACGATGGCGTCTCCTACCGCGTCGGCGACGTCAGTTCCCGACCCTTCCGACTTGTCATTTGCACGATTTCGTCTGCGCTTGCGCTGCCGATAGATCGAAATCCCGTAGCCAACGAGAAGAAGCGCCCCCCCGCCGATCAATAGGGTTCCGATCATAGCGACAAGGTTGTAGTTTCGGGCAAGCAAAAGCGCAAGGCAACGGAGTTTCTAGTCGAAATCGATTA
>JASLBD010000320.1 GCA_030146745.1 Allosphingosinicella sp.
CGGACGTCCGACAATCCTCTCGTCACGCCGTGGAGGCGCCAGGGCGGCGGCGCATTAGCACTGCGCAATATGTTCCGCAACGGCGACAAAGCCTGGATGCAAGGCTATAGGCGCGCCAAATCGAGAAGAACAGGAGTCGGAAAGATATGCGCGTCGGCGTCCCCAAAGAGATCAAGAACCACGAATATCGGGTCGGCCTGACCCCGGCCTCGGTCGCCGAGCTGGTCGACGCCGGACACGAGGTGATCGTCGAGACCAGCGCCGGCCTCGGCATCGACTTCGACGACCAGGATTATATCGACGCCGGCGCCCGCATCGCGCCCGACGCCGCCTCGACCTTCGCAGCCGCCGACATGATCGTGAAGGTGAAGGAGCCGCAACCGCAGGAGATCGCCCTCCTGGAAGCCCGGCACCTGCTCTTCACCTACCTCCACCTCGCTCCCGATCCCGAGCAGGCGAAGGGCCTGATGGAATCGGGCGCGACCTGCATCGCCTACGAGACGGTGACCGCCAACGACCGCTCGCTTCCGCTCCTGAAGCCGATGAGCGAGGTCGCGGGCCGGATGTCGATCCAGGTCGGCGCCCATTATCTGGAAAAGGAGCAGGGCGGCCGCGGCGTCCTGCTCGGCGGAGTCCCCGGAGTCGCTCCGGCCAAGGTCGCAATCCTCGGCGGCGGGGTGTCGGGCGTCAACGCCGCGCAGATGGCGGTGGGAATGCGCGCCGACGTCACCATCTACGACATCTCCAACGCCCGTCTGGCCGAGCTCGACATGTTCTTCGGAAGCCAGATTAAGACGGCTTATGCGTCCAGGGCCGCTATCGCCAAGGCGGTGACCAAGGCCGAGCTGGTGATCGGCGCCGTTCTGGTGCCGGGCGCGGCCGCGCCCAAGCTGGTCACCCGCGACATGCTGAAGACGATGAAGCGCGGCTCGGTGCTGGTCGATATCTCGATCGACCAGGGCGGCTGCTTCGAGACCTCGCGGGCGACCACTCACGCCGATCCCGTCTACGAGATCGACGGCGTGATCCATTATTGCGTCGCCAACATGCCCGGCGCGGTGGCCCGCACCTCGGCCTTCGCCCTCAACAATGCCACCTTGCCATTCGTTCTCAAGCTGGCCGGTCAAGGCGCTGAAGCGGCGATGAAAGCCGATCCGCATCTGGCCAACGGCCTCAACGTCTCGGCCGGCAACATCCGGCACCAGGCCGTCGCCGAGGCGCTCGGGCTGCCGTTCGAGGCGGCGTAGCGGCGGGCGGGAACAAGTTCGGAACACCGCCGTTGGTGGGGAAACTCAGCCAAGGGAAGAATCATGTCCACCAACCCGAACCCGCAGCCCACGCCGGAGAAGGATCCGCAGGATTGGGTGACCGGCGACGAATCTATGACCGGGCCGCAAGCTTCCTATCTGAAGACTCTTACCCAGGAGGCGGGCGAGGAATTCGATCCCGGGCTCAGCAAGGCCGAAGCCTCGAAGCGGATCGACGAGCTGCAGCACGAAACCGGGCGCGGCATCGATCACTGAGCCTTTGATCCTCCCTGCCGGCGAAGCCGGTGGGGAGGATTAACTGCCCTGCGCTCTCGCCTGCCTGACCATCTCGATCTGCCGCTCGAGCCCGTCGCGCCACGGTGCGTCGGCCGGGCTGAGCGCCAGGGCCTGCCGCCAGCGCAGCTCGGCTTCGTCGAAGCGGCCGTTCTGGGCGAGCGCGATCCCGTGGAAGATGCGCGGGCCGGGATGCCGCGGCGCCAGCGACACGGCTCTTCGGAACGCCAGGTCCGCCGCCGGGCTGAGTGCTCCGTCGCCGTGAAGGACCAATGCGTCGCCATAGCCGGTCCACAGGATCGCATTCTTAGGATGGGCGCGAATGGCGGAGCGGATCAGCCCGGCCGCCTGGCGCGTGTCGCCGCGGGCGAGATAGCCCTCGGCCATGCCTAGCCAGCGGTCCGCCGAGTCGAACCTTCCGAACATGTCCTGGCGGAGCGTCATGAAGGCCGTTTCCGGCGCGGGCGGCCTCTCGGCGGCGGCGCGCGGGCTGCCGCCGAGGCCGGGGCTGCCCTGCCAGGCATAGCCGGCGCAGGCGATCAGCAAGGCGGCGGCGAGCAACTGGACACCGGCCCGGTCGAGGCGGGCGAAGCGCCAGATCGCCGCGAACGCCGCCAGGGCCAGGACGAGGAGGACGAGCAGGCCCATCAGCGCGCCTTCCTCCGGAACCGTCCGCGGGCGAGCCAGAGGCCGAGCGCGAGCAGCACGAACGGCGCCGCCCAGAGCGGCCAGGTGAGCGGCTCCACCGTCGGCTTGTAGCTGACCCAGGCGCCGTAGCGGTCGATCAGCCAGCGCCGGATCGCCTCCGGCTCCTCCCCCGCCGCGATCCGCTCCCGGACCAGTGCGCGCATGTCGCCGGCCATGTCGGCGTCACTGTCGGCGATCGACTGTCCCTGGCAGACCAGGCAGCGCAAGGTTTCCATCAGCGCCCTTGCTTCGGCCTCCTGCCTCGGATCGGGGAGCTGGGCGTAGGCGTAGCGCGCTGGCGGAAGGTCGGATTGGGCGAAGGCGGGGGCTGCGAGGAGGAGGAAGACAAACGCCATCACGCTCCCCGGCGAAGGCCGGGGCCCAGCCCGACGGCCTGACTGGGCCCCGGCCTTCGCCGGGGAGCACCCTGCCCCGCTCAATCTCATTTGGCCGCCTCATACGCCGCCAGTATCTCCGGGACGTTCTCGGGCCTGATGTCGCCGATATGCTGGTGGCGGATGATGCCGTTGCCGTCGACGACGAAGGTTTCGGGAACTCCCGACGAGCCCAGGGCGAACTGGACCCGGCTGGCCGGGTCGGCGCCGATCCGCTCGAACGGGTCGCCCCATTCGGCGAGGAAGCGGGCGACGTCCTCGCTCCGGTCGCGAATCGCGACTCCGTCGATCGGCACCCCGCGCCGCTTCAGGGCCATCAACTGGGGCGCCTCGGCCTTGCAGGGGACGCACCAGCTGGCGAAGACGTTGACCAGGCGCGGCTCGCCGGTGCGGAGATTTGCCGCGGTCAGAGGCGGATGGCTCGCGACCGCGGGCTCGAGCGCGAAATCGGGCATGGCCTTGCCGATCATCCTCGAGCGTATTTCGGTGTCGGCCGGCTTGCGAAGGCCGACGGCGACCGTGACCAGGAAGGCCGCGAACACCGCCAGGGGCAGCCAGAGGAGCAGTCTTTTCACGCGAAGGCCTCCTGCCGGGCGGAGCGGCGCTCGCGGCGGACCCGGCCGACGAGTGCAAGCAGGCCGCCGACCGCGACGAGCGCGCCGCCGAGCCAGATCAGGGTGACGAACGGCTTCCACCACAGGCGCAGCTGCCATCGCCCGGCTTCGTCGGGCTTGCCGATCACCGTATAGAGCTGGCCGCCGAGGCGCGTGGCGATGGCGGCCTCGTTGGTTTCGGTCGGCGGCGAGCTGAACATCCGCGATTGCGGCCGAAGGACGAAGGGCTCGCCGGAGCCGCGGCGGACGACCAGCCTCGCCTCGACCGCGGTCCAATTGGGCCCGGCGAGCGGCTCCACCGAATCGAAGCGCAGGCGCCAGGGGCCGACTTCGACGGTATCGCCGACCCGGGCGGCGACCAGGGTCTCCCGGGTGAAGGCGGCCTCGCTCGCCATCCCGGCGAGGGCGACGGCGATGCCGAGATGGGAAATCACCATCCCCCAGGTGAAGAGCGGGGTGCGAACCAGGTTGCGCTTCCACAGGGGCGCCAGGCTGGCGGCACCGACGCCGAGAGCCAGCGTCAGCCCGAGCAAAGGCAGGATGCCCAGGCCCGGCACGAACAGGACAAGCGCCAGCAAGGCCAGCGCCGTCAGGAGGATGGGCAAGGCGATCCGCTTCGCCACCTCGCGCAGCCGGTCGCGGCGCCAGCGCAGAAGCGGCCCAGCCGCCATCGCCGCGACGAGGATGAGCGCTAGGGGTCCCGCGGCGGTGTTGAAATAGGGCGGGCCGACCGAAAGCTTCTCCCCCGTCGCCGCCTCCGCGAAGAGCGGGTAGAGGGTGCCGACGAGGACGATGCCCAGGATGGCGGAGAGCAGCAGGTTGTTGAGCACCAGCGCGCCCTCGCGGCTGACCGGCTCGAACGTGGTGCCTTCCTTCACGGTGCCCACGCGAAGGCCGAACAGGGTCAGCGCTCCTCCGATGTAGAGAGCGAGAAGGATGAGGATGAAGGCGCCGCGCTTCGGGTCGACCGCGAAGCTGTGGACGCTGGTCAGGATCCCCGAGCGGACGAGGAAGGTGCCGACCATCGACATCGAAAAGGCGACGACCGCGAGCATCACCGTCCAGGCGCGAAGGCCGTCGCGGGTGGCGAGCACCGTCACCGAATGAAGCAATGCCGTCGCCGCCAGCCAGGGCATGAGCGAGGCGTTCTCGACCGGATCCCAGAACCACCAGCCGCCCCATCCGAGCTCGTAATAGGCCCAATAGGAGCCGGCGGTGATGCCCAGGGTGAGAAAGATCCAGGCGATCAGGACCCAGGGCCGCATCGCCCGCGCGAATGCGGGGCCGACGTCGCGGGTGATCAGCGCGCCCACTGCGAAGGAGAAGGCGATCGAGATCCCGACATAGCCGAAATAGAGGGTCGGCGGATGGAAGGCGAGGCCGGGATCCTGGAGCAAAGGGTTGAGCCCGTTGCCCTCGATCGGCACCGGCGCGATCCGCTCGAACGGGTTGGAGGAGAAGAGCAGAAAGGCGTAGAAGCCGAGCCCGATCGCCGCCTGGGCCGCCAGAGTCGCGATCGAGGTCCGCTCGGGCAACCGCCGCTCGAACAAGGCGACGGCGGCGCCGGCGAGCCCGAGCACCGTCACCCACAGCAGCATCGAGCCTTCGTGATTGCCCCAGGCGCCGGCGAATTTGTACAGCCAGGGCTTCAATGAATGGCTGTTCGCGGCGACCAGCTTCACCGAAAGATCGGTGCGCAGGAAGAGCTGGATGAGCGCGAGGAATGACAGAGCGACGAGCGCGCCCTGGACGACGGCGATGGGGCGAATGGCGCGGGCGAGCCCCTCCCCTCCCCGGAGCGCCCCGATTCCGAAGCCAAGCTGCAGCAGCGACAGCGCCGCCGCCAGCCACAGGGCCGCGAGGCCGGCTTCGGCGATCATTTCAGGCTCTCGCTCTTATGCTCGCCTTTTTGCCGGTCGAGCTGGGGCGGCATGTAGTTTTCGTCGTGCTTGGCCAGGATGTTGTCGGCGACGAACAGGCCCCCGGGCTGGAAGCGGCCCTCGGCGACGACTCCGCTATTTTCCCTGAACAGGTCCGGCACGATGCCGGTGAAGCGGACGGGGATGGTGTGGGGAGTCTCGTCCCTCACCGTGAAGCGGATGGTGACTCCGTCCGGGGCGCGCTTCAGCGACCCGGCCTGCACCATTCCGCCGATGCGAACGGCCCGGCCGATCGGAGGCCCTTGCCGCGCGACGTCGCCGGGGGCGTAGAAATAGGCCGCCTGGTCCTTCAAGGCCGACATGGCGAGCAGCACCGCCCCGAGCACCGCCGCGATGGCGAGGACGAGCAGGGTCAGGCGCTGGTTCTTCGCCTTCACCGCCCATCCTTCAGGGCGTCGACCGCACGCTCCGCGCGACGCATCGCGGCGAGGCTCCACCCGGTCAGGCCGAGCGTGCCGAGGAGGGCGACGGCGTAGGCGCCAAGGATGAACGGCCAGTGGCTCATGCCGCCATCCTGCGCATCCGCGCCTCGACCTTCTGCCGGGCGAGAGCGGCCCGCATCCGCATCAGCACGATCGCTCCGAACAGGAGGGAGAAGCCGGCGGCAGAGATGAACAGGGGCCACAGCATGGAGGAATCGATGCTCGAGCGCGTAAGCCCGATGCTCTGCCCCTGGTGAAGGGTCCGCCACCAAATCACCGAATAATGGATGACCGGCAGGTTGATCGCACCGACCAGCCCGAAGATGGCGGCGAGACGCCCCTCCCCGCCCCGCTCGCGCTCGGCGTCGGCGAGAGCGATGAAGCCGATATAGAGGAAGAGGAGGACGAGCATCGACGTCATCCGCCCGTCCCATTCCCACCAGGTGCCCCAGGCGGGCCGCCCCCACAGCGAGCCGGTGGCGAGGCAGATTAAGGTGAAGACCGCGCCCGGAAGGGCGAGGGCCCGCGCGGCGACGGCGGCGAGCGGGTGGCGCCAGACGATCTGCATGAGGCTTGCGACGGCGATCCCCGCCCAGCCGGCCATTCCGAGCCAGGCGGCCGGAACGTGGACGTACATGATCCGGACGGTGTCGCCCTGGAGGTAATCGGGGGGTGCGGCGAACAGGCCGATGCCGAGCCCGGCGGCGATGAGCAACGCCCCGCTCCAGCCGAGCCAGGCGGTAAGCGGCCGCGCCAGCCGCAGGAAGCGTTTCGGATTCGCGAGAATATGCATTTGCCCGCGGCGTATGTAGCGTGGGCACCCCGCCATTGCGACCCGCGGGGGACCGGGGACAGTCACTTTTCCCACTGCCGGCCGCAGTCGAGGCCGCCGCGCGGAAAAGTGACTGTCCCGTTCGGCGCCGGGCGCTTAACCCCCGAGCTCATGGCCACCGATCGTCCCCAGCAGAACCGGCTCGTCGGCATCGGCCTGCGCGTCGGCGCCGTGGCCGGCTTCGCGTTCATGGCGGCGATGATCAAGCTCGGCCATTCGGCCGGAATCTCGACGGTCGAGCTCACCTTCTACCGTTTCGCCTTCGGCCTGCCGCCGCTGTTGCTGTGGATCGCCTGGAGCCGCAACTACGCGATGTGGCGGACGGCGCGCCCCCTCGCCCACGCATGGCGCGCCGCGGCGGGCCTCACCACGATGATGCTGGCATTCAGCGCCCTCGAATATCTGCCGCTGGCCGAAGCGACGACTTTGAGCTTCGCGGCGCCTTTGTTCGCCGTCATCCTGGCCGCGCTCGTTCTCGGCGAAAAGGTGGGGTGGCACCGCTGGAGCGCCGTAGCCCTGGGCTTTGCAGGCGTGCTGGTGGTGATTCGGCCGGAAGAAAGCCACCTGCCGCCGACGGGGCTGCTGCTCGCGGGGCTCGCGGCGTTCGGAGTCGGGATCACCACCATCACCATTCGCCAGATCGGCAGGACGGAGAGCACCCAGACAATCGTGCTGTGGTTTTCGTTGCTGTCGATCCTCGCTGTCGGCGCGCTGATGCCGTTCTACGGCCGGGCCCATGACGGAGGGGAGTGGCTGATCCTGTTCGCCCTCGGCAGCTTCGGCGGGATCGCCCAGCTGCTGCTCACCGCCTCGCTTCGCTTCGCGCCGGTGCCCGTCGTCGTGCCGTTCGATTATACGCAATTGCTGTGGGCGGTGCTGCTCGGCTGGCTGGTCTTCACCGATGATCCGGCCCCAACCACCTGGATAGGGGCCGCGATCATCATCGCGAGCGGGCTCTACACGCTTTATCGCGAGCACCGGCTGG
>JASLBD010000407.1 GCA_030146745.1 Allosphingosinicella sp.
CTCCTCGCCGCCGCCGACGCTCCGCCCGAATCACTCTATCCCGCCGGCGACGGAGCCTTCGAGTTCCAGCGCACCGCGTCGAGGCTGATCGAGATGCAGTCTGAGGAATATCTCGCCGCCGGGCATGGCGGGGAAGCTTGATCGCGCTGCTGGCTTCGGCAGCACGGATCCAGTATTTGAGAGTTCCCGATGACTTGAGATCCGGAGGCGCTCGTGTTGCAGCTGAAGTCCAGGCCGGCGCTGAACAACAACGCGGAAACAGAACCCGCCCCGCGGGCCGTAAACAATGGTGGGCTATCCCAGTGTAGCAGGACCTCGGATACGCCGCTCTACCTGTCATCGAGGGCAGGCGCATTCGCCGGACGGACGATTCAGCGCAAGCTCTACTTGGGAGCTGCCGACGATCCCGCCGAAGCGGAAGCGGACAGGGCGGCGGCGGCGGTCGTGTCGGGGTCGGGCTTGCCGGCTTATCTGCTGGGGGGCGGCTGCTGCCGGGACTGCGATCCGGGCGCAGTCCCGCCCCGCCCGCCGGCCGTCACGGCGATTCGCAGGACGCCGGGCCCTGGAGAGGGAGCGGCTCCGGCGGGGGAGGCGGCGGAAAGCGCGATCGCGTCCCTCGGCGCGGGTACGCCCCTCCCCGGTTCGGAGCGCGCCTTCTTCGAACCCCGCTTCGGGGAGGACTTTTCGAGCGTGCGGATACATGTCGGCGGCGGCGCCGACCTGGCGGCCCGTGTACTTGGCGCGAGGGCGTTCACGCTCGGCAGCGACATCGGCTTCGCGGCGGGCGAATACCGGCCGGGGGATTCGGAAGGCCGCCGCCTCCTGGCTCACGAGCTGGCCCACACCCTCCAGCAAGGCCATGCCGTCCGCGCCGAGCCGAACCCCCAGGCGAAGTGCGCCGGCGTGGCGTGCGGCGAGGACGTTACCAAGGACCATGTCTTTAGGGCGCTGCCGTCCGGCTGCACGGTCCCGAAAATGGCCGAAGCGATCAAGGGGAGCTTTCCCGATCTCTACGAAGGCCGGCTGCAGGTATACGCCAATGCGGTTCTGGCCGAGAACAACATCGCGAACGCGAAGTCCATGCAGGCCGGGCTATGTCTGAAATTCATGCGGGGCTGGAAGGACCCCAACATCGGGGATATCGATGCGGAGCTGATCAAGCTGAAAGGCGCCGCGAGCACCGGCTTCCGGCATAAGATCATCGCGACGGTCTACTCCGAGCAGACCGACGCCGGCATGGACGAGCAGCGCAAGTACATATTCTATTCGATGCTCCTGCGCATCAGGAGCGAGGGATACCCTGCGACGCTGGCGAAGGCGGTGACCCAGGGGACGTATCACGGCATGAACCCGGACGACTCGACGAACTACGCGCCGGCCCTCGAATATCTGAAGGGCCGTGCCAAGTTGAAGGAGCTCGAGGCTGCCAAGAAGACCGGGTCGGAGGAATACAAGGCTCTGGAAGCCGAGATCGCCGCCTTGAAGGTCGACGCCGCGGCGCTCAACAATGCGGAGGCGGCAGTCGCCGGAGCCACCGCGAAGGGCATCCCCGCGGACGCGGGCATCTTCTATTTCCATTGGCGCAAGGGAAGCACGGCGGCGGCGGAATATACCAAGGCGCTCCCAAAGAACGCCACGAAGGACCAGGAACTCGAAGCGGAGAAGAAGGCCGCGTACATCCACTTCGTCACCGTCGTGAAAGGCGCCTCCCGGCCGACGGTCGTGAAGGACTGGAGCAAGAAGATCAGGGGATCGGGTTCGGACGACCGTATAGGCTCGATGTACATCTACAAGGAATAGGCGCACGGACAGCAGCGGCCGCGGATGCCGATGAACGTCGCCTTCGGCCCGGTGCGGCTCTCCCGCCGCCCCTTGTTCATGAACATGGATCAAGATGACGCCGTTCGTCATTCCCGCGCGTGCGGGGCTCCGGTCCGGCGCCTGCCGCGGTCACCTGGCCGGCGGGGAATCCGCTTGCGCGGGAATGACGGGCGACGCGACCGGTTGCCCCCTCCCGCCTTCGGGTCTAAGCGGGCGCCACATTTGGCGGCTTCCTGCCGCCGGTCCCGCTTCGACTGACGAAAGAAAGGCTGGAGCAGCCCTTATGGCTCGCACGAAAATCGCGCTCATCGGCGCCGGCATGATCGGCGGCACACTGGCCCACCTCGCGGCGATCCGCGAAATGGGCGACATCGTCCTGGTCGACGTCGCGGAGGGCATTCCGCAGGGCAAGGCGCTCGACCTCGCCCAGGCCGGTCCGGTCGAAGGCTTCGACGCCAGGCTCACCGGCACCCAGGATTATGCCGACATCAAGGGCGCGGACGTCTGCATCGTCACCGCCGGGGTCGCCCGCAAGCCGGGCATGAGCCGCGACGATTTGCTCGGAATCAACCTCAAGGTGATGAAGGCGGTCGGCGAGGGCATCAAGGTACACGCGCCGGACAGCTTCGTGATCTGCGTCACCAACCCGCTCGACGCCATGGTCTGGGCGCTTCGCGAATTCTCGGGCCTGCCGCACGAGCGCGTGGTCGGAATGGCCGGAGTGCTCGATTCGGCCCGCTTCCGGCACTTCCTCGCCGAGGAGTTCAAGGTCTCGGTCGAGGACGTCACCGCCTTCGTGCTCGGCGGCCATGGCGACACGATGGTGCCGGTCCCGGCTTATTCGGCGGTGGCGGGCATCCCCGTACCAGACCTGATCCGGATGGGCTGGTCGACCCAGGAGCGGATCGACGCGATCGTTCAGCGCACCCGCTCGGGCGGCGGCGAGATCGTCGGCCTGCTCAAGACCGGCTCGGCTTTCTACGCGCCGGCGACGTCCGCGCTGGCCATGGCCGAGAGCTATCTCAAGGACAAGAAGCGCCTACTCCCGGCCGCCGCCTTCCTCTCCGGCCAGTACGGCGTCGACGATCTCTACGTCGGCGTTCCGGTGGTGATCGGCGCTGGCGGAGTCGAGCGGATCGTGGAGATCGAGCTGGACGAGAGCGCCAGGGCGAACTTCCAGGTGTCGGTGGACGCGGTGAAGGAACTGCTCGAAGCCTGTCGCGGCATCGACGAAAGTCTTCGCTAGGCCCGCTCGATGGCATGGCCGCTGATCCTCCTCCTGGCGCCGGCGACGGCCGAGCCTGTGAAGATGTCCACTTCGGCGGAACTCGCCGAGATCTGGATCTCGGCATGCCTCGACGGCCGGTTGCGGCTCTCGCCGGACCGGATCCGGGAGGTCGGCGTCGACGGGATGGAGGCCTATTGGCAGCCGGAACGTCGCCAGAAAAACGCCCGCTACTACAAGATAGTCAAGCCGGCCAAGGCGGGCCTGATCATCACCGACTACGAACCGCCCACCTATCAAGGCTTCAAATCCACGTGCGAGCTGGTCAGCCGCGGCCATGACCTCAAGGCCCTGTGGCCCCGGGTTGCGGCCGCTCTCGGCGGCAAGTCCGTACGGCACATCCGCGACATGAACATCTACACGGTCGACAATCCGGCCGAAGGCTACAGGATAGAGGTCCGCTCCTGGTTCCTCAGCGTCGGCCATTATACGGATAAGAAGGTTCAGGAGGCTCGTGCGCGCTCGAAGAAGCCCACGGCCCAGGCAGAGGATTCTATCTTCGAATGAGGCTTGCCCGGTTTTCGCTCGCACTCCCGGCGGCTCTGTCGCTTCTCGCCGCGCCGGCCGCTGCCGCCGAGCGGGAGATTCTGGACGCGTTCAAGGCCGCCTGTTCGCGCACCGGGGACGATATCGGGCCGATGAAGGCGGATGCGCTCCGCTCGGGATGGACGGCGATGGCGGAGGAGGGCGACCCCCGGATTGCCCGCTTGGGCAGTCTGGGGCGGGATTCGGTCAAAAAGGACGGCACGGCCACCGGCGCCAACTTCCGCCGGACCGTCGCCGGCCGCGACATCTTCCTCATCGTCTCGCGATACCAGGACAAGAGCGGCTTCTGGGGTGCGGGCTGCCGGCTCTACGATTTCGAAGCCACGGCGCCGCTCGATCCCAAGCTCCTCGAAGCCTGGATGGGCAAGCCGCCCAGCGGAGTGCAGGAGCCGGCGCCGGGCCTGTCGAAGCGCCTGTGGGAGCCGGCCGGCTGGAGCTACGGGGTTACCGTCGAAGTCAATCACGTTCCCCAGAACCACGAACTTGGAAAACGATTCGGCCTCAGCGGCAACATCCTCGTCGCCCAGGCCATTGGAGGCTTTTGAATGTCGATCCTCGTCAACAGCTCGACCAAGGTCATCACCCAGGGGATGACCGGCGAGACCGGCACCTTCCACACCGAGCAGGCGCTCGCCTACGGCACGAAGATGGTCGCCGGAGTGACCCCAGGCAAAGGCGGTCAGACCCATCTTGGACTTCCGGTCTTCGACACCGTGCAGGAGGCGGTGCGCGAGACCGGCGCCGACGCCAGCGTCGTCTACGTCCCGCCGCCCTTCGCAGCCGATTCGATCCTCGAGGCGATCGACGCCGAGGTGCCTCTGATCGTCTGCATCACCGAAGGCATTCCGGTGCTCGACATGGTGCGGGTGAAACGGGCGCTTTCGGGCTCGAAATCGCGGCTGATCGGGCCGAACTGCCCGGGCGTTCTCACCCCGGGCGAGTGCAAGATCGGGATCATGCCCGGGAGCATCTTCAAGAAAGGCTCGGTCGGGGTCGTCAGCCGCTCGGGCACGCTCACCTACGAAGCGGTGTTCCAGACCACGAATGCCGGCCTGGGGCAGTCGACCGCGGTCGGGATCGGCGGCGATCCGGTCAACGGCACCAGCTTCGTCGACGTGCTCGAGCTGTTCCTCGCCGATCCGGAGACCCGCTCGATCATCATGATCGGCGAGATCGGCGGGGCGGCGGAGGAGGATGCCGCGCAATTCCTGAAGGACGAGGCCCGGGCCGGGCGCGGCAAGCCGACCGTCGGCTTCATCGCCGGCCGAACCGCGCCTCCGGGCCGGCGCATGGGCCATGCCGGAGCGATCGTCTCCGGCGGCAAGGGCGGCGCCGAGGACAAGATCGAAGCGATGGAGGCGGCTGGAATTACGGTGTCGCCGAGCCCATCTGAGCTTGGATCGACCCTCGCCGCGCTTTTGAACGGATAGGCGGGGGCAGTCTCGTCACGCCGGAGTTGATCCGGGATCCATGAACACCGCGGGTCTGGAAATCCGCTTCACCGTGTTCATGGATGCCGGATCAAGTCCGGCATGACGGACAGGGATATGCTGGAAGCCGGGCGCGTTTCCCCGGTGGCGGATTGGAAGGCTTTTGGACTTGGACAGCATCGGCAGCGAACGCGAGCAGGGACCGAGCTGGGCGCGCGCCAACTGGCCCGTGGCCGAGCTCGACGAGCTCAATTCGGGCCTCGACCCGACCTTGATGACGATCGAGAAGGTCGCGGCGAAGGCGAAGGAAGCCGCCGTTGCGGACGGCAGGCCGGCGGCGGACGTCGAGCAGGCGGCCAACGATTCGATCTGCGCCATGATGCTGATCCGCACCTACCGGGTGCGCGGGCACCTCGCCGCCAATCTCGATCCCCTCGGCCTCGCCAAGCGCGAGATGCCGGCGGACCTGACGCCGGAATATCACGGCTTCACCGGCGCCGCGCTCGACCGCCAGGTCTGGCTCGGCGGAGCGCTGGGCCTGAAGCAGGGCACGGTGCGCGAGGTCGTCGAAATCCTCAGGCGCAATTACTGCGGCAACGTCGGCCTTGAATATATGCACATCAACGATGTCGCCGAGCGCCGCTTCCTCCAGGAGCGGATGGAGGGCCGCGACGCCGAGATCCGGTTCACCCCCGAAGGCAAGCAGTCGATCCTCCAGAAGGTGATCGAGGCCGAGCAGTGGGAGAAGTTCCTCGCCCGCAAATATGTCGGCACCAAGCGCTTCGGCCTCGACGGCGGCGAATCGATGATCCCGGCGCTCGAGAGCGTGATCAAATATGGCGGCCAGTACGGCGTCCGCGAGATCGTCTTCGGGATGGCGCACCGGGGGCGGCTGAACGTCCTCGCCAACGTCATGGCCAAGCCCTACCGCGCCATCTTCAGCGAGTTCGCCGGAGGCTCGGCCAATCCCGAGGACGTCGGCGGCTCGGGCGACGTCAAATATCATCTCGGCACCTCGTCGGACCGCGAGTTCGACGGGATCAAGGTCCACATGTCGCTGGTCCCCAACCCCAGCCACCTCGAGGCGGTCGACCCGGTCGTGCTCGGCAAGGTCCGCGCGCTCCAGGTCGGGCGCGGCGGAAGCAAAGCCGTGGGCGAGGTCCTGCCGGTGCTGCTCCATGGCGATGCGGCCTTTGCCGGGCAGGGCATCGTCGCCGAATGCTTCGCCTTCTCCGGAATCCCCGGCTACGGCACCGGCGGAACCATTCATTACGTCATCAACAACCAGGTAGGTTTCACCACCTCGCCGCAATTCGCCAGATCGTCACCCTATCCGTCCGACATTGCCAAGTCCGTCCAGGCGCCGATCCTTCACGTCAACGGCGACGATCCGGAAGCGGTGACCTTCGCCTGCAAGCTCGCCATCGAATATCGGCAGAAATTCGCCCGCGACATCGTCATCGACATGTGGTGCTACCGCCGCTTCGGCCATAACGAAGGCGACGAGCCGAGCTTCACCCAGCCGCTCATGTATGCCGAGATCCGCAAGCACCCCCCCGTCTCCGAGCTGTACGGCGCCCGCCTCCGCCAGGAAGGCGTGATCGATCCGGCCTGGATGCAGGCCCGGGTGGGCGAGTTCACCGCCTTGCTCGAGAATGAGTTCGAGGCGGCCAAATCCTACCTGCCCAACAAGGCGGACTGGTTCGAGGGACGCTGGTCGGGCCTCGGCCGACCGGAGACCCCGGAGACCGAGCGCCGCAACGTCTCTACCAGCATAGACGAAGACACGTTGCGCGAGGTGGGTTCGATACTGACTTCGATCCCCGAAGGCCTCACCGTCCATAAGACGCTCCGGCGCATCCTCGACTCCAAGGCCGAGATGTTCGCCAGCGGCCAGGGCTTCGACTGGGCGACGGCCGAGGCGCTCGCCTTCGGCACCCTGCTCAGGGAAGGCCGGGGCGTGCGGCTCTCCGGCCAGGACAGCGCCCGGGGCACGTTCAGCCACCGCCATGCCGCCTGGATCGACCAGTCCAACGGCCACAAATATATCCCGCTGACCCAGGTGGAAGGCGCCCGCTTCGAGGTCCGTGACTCGCCGCTCTCCGAATTCGGAGTGCTCGGCTACGAATATGGCTTCTCGATCGCCGAGCCGCGCACGCTGGTGCTGTGGGAGGCCCAGTTCGGCGACTTCGCCAACGGCGCCCAGGTGATCATCGACCAATTCATCGCCGCCGGCGAGGCCAAGTGGCTTCGCGCCAGCGGCCTCGTCATGCTTCTTCCCCACGGCTACGAAGGGCAGGGGCCCGAGCACAGCTCGGCCCGGCCCGAGCGCTTCCTGCAGCTTTGCGGGGAGGACAATATGCAGGTCGCCTATTGCACCACCCCGGCCAATTATTTCCACCTGCTGAGGCGCCAGATGAAGCGCGACTTCCGCAAGCCGCTGATCGTCATGACTCCCAAGTCTCTGCTCCGGCACAAGCTGGCCGTGTCGAGCCTCGGCGACTTCACCGGCGAGAGCCATTTCAAGCGAATCCTTTCGGACCTCGGCGGGCCGGCGGACCCGGAGGTGAAGCGGCTCGTCCTGTGCAGCGGAAAGATCGCCTACGAACTGATGGAATCGCGAGACAAGGCCGAAGATCGCCACACTTCGGTCGTCCGGATCGAGCAGCTCTATCCCTTCCCGTCCGAGCCCCTCACGACCCGCCTCAGGCGCATGACCGCGCTCGAGGAGGTGGTCTGGGCCCAGGAGGAGCCGCAGAACCAGGGCTATTGGAATTTCCTCGACTGGCGGATCGAGCGCTGCCTGGAGGAAGCGGGGGTGAAGCCGCGGCGGGCGCTCTATGCCGGCCGTCCCGCCTCGGCGTCGCCCGCGACGGGCCTCGCCAAGCGCCACGCCGCCGAGCAGGCGGCCTTGATCGCCGAGGCGCTCGGCCATAGCAGTCACGCGCCGGCGCAGCGCAAGGCGGGATAAAGGAACTTTCATGACGACCGAAGTCAAAGTCCCGACCCTGGGCGAATCGATCACCGAGGCGACCCTCGGCCAATGGCTCAAGATGCCCGGCGACCCGGTCAAGGCGGATGAGCCCCTTGCCAGCCTGGAGACCGACAAGGTCGCGATCGAGGTGCCCTCGCCGGTCGACGGAGTGATGGGCGACCAGCTCGTCGCGGTCGGCGACACGGTCGCGGTCGGAGCGGCGATCGCCCGGATCGAGAGCGGCTCGGGCATGCCGGCGAAGGCCGAGCCGGAGCAGGCGGCCCCGGCCGCGACCCCGGTCAACCCGCAGGGCGCCGGCGAGAATGTCGAGCTCCGCTCGGACGAGGCCGAGGAAGCCGAGGAGGGCGACGGTTCCCACCTGACCCTGTCGCCCGCCGTGCG
>JASLBD010000426.1 GCA_030146745.1 Allosphingosinicella sp.
AGGCCCTGACCCTGGGTGGCGCGGATCGCGGTGCAGAGGTTGGTCTTCTGGCTAAGGCATGACTTACACTGGCGGCATTCGGGCGTGTAGAGCGGGATGACGTGATCGCCGACACGCACCGACGTGACCCCCGGCCCGATCTCGCGAACGATCCCGGCGCCCTCGTGCCCCAGGATGGACGGGAAGATCCCTTCCGAATCCTTGCCTTCGAGCGTGTAGGCGTCGGTGTGGCAGACGCCGGTGGCCATGATCTCGACGAGCACCTCGCCGGCGCGCGGCCCGTCGAGATCGACCTCGTGGATCTCGAGCGGCTTGTTCGGAGCGACGGCGATTGCGGCGCGGGTCTTCATAAGGTTGTCCTCAACTTCCTTGTCCTCCCTGTCGCCGGAGGCGATGGGGAGGGGGACCATGCGCAGCATGGTGGAGGGGTAGCTGGTGCCGAGCTTGGAGGAGTCACGCGACAAACTCCGAAGCCGAGCCTGTTACCCCTCCACCACCCTTTGGGTGATCCCCCTCCGCACGCGCTATGCGCGCAGGGAGGCAATCACGCGAAATCCGCCGCCTTGTCGCCGAGCAGGAACCTTGGCCCCGCACCCCCTCGCGCCGCCCGGTCTCCCGGATTGTAGAGCGCGCAATTATCGAGCGACAGGCAGCCGCAGCCGATGCAGCCGTCGAGCCGGTCCCGGGTCCGCTCGAGAATCGCGATCCGTTCGTCCAGCGTGGCGCGGAGGCGTTCGCTGATCGACTGCCAGTCCGACTTGTTGGGCGCGCGGCCGTTCGGAAGCGACGCCATCTCCCTTTCGATCTCGCCCAGGGTAAGCCCGCAGCGCTGCGCGATCAGGGCGAACGACAGGCGGCGGATGTCGGAGCGCATGAAACGGCGCTGATTGCCGCCGGTGCGGATCGCGGCGACCAGGCCGCGGGCCTCGTAGAAGCGGATCGCCGACACCGAAAGGCCGGTCCGGCGGGCCAGCTCGCCGATGGTGAGGAGGTTCGGGGAAACCATGGAAAATCGCCTTCGAAATGAAGCTTGACCTCAACTTAGCTTGAGGTCGTACGACTCGCAAATCGAACCGACTGAAGAGCGAGGAGAATGGAAAATGGCGTTGCCCAGGATCGAGCATGTGAACGTGACGGTGAGCGACCCGGAGCGGGCCGCCCGGCTGATGGAGTCGGTGTTCGGCTGGCGGATCAGGTGGCAGGGGCCGTCGATGGCCGGCGGTCGGACGATCCACGTCGGCACAGGCGACAATTACGTCGCACTCTACACGGCCCGCGACAAAGCCTATTCGCAGGACGATTTCGTGAAGGGCAAGCCGCTAAACCATATCGGAGTCGAGGTCGACGCGCTGGACGAGACCGAAGCGCGCGTGATCGCCGCCGGCCTGACACCCTTCTCTCACGGCGACTACGAGCCGGGGCGGCGCTTCTACTTCCTCGACCCGGACGGGATCGAATATGAGGTGGTGAGCTACCGCTAGGCGCGAGATCGACGCAGGCATCGCCCCTCTCCCGCGGAAGGCGGGAGAGGGT
The DNA here is from genome assembly GCA_030146745.1 of Allosphingosinicella sp. The sequence continues at coordinate 1,534 of JASLBD010000426.1, forward strand.
TCATCCCCCCAGGTCAGCCGGTCGCCTTGGCCGCGGCGATGGCGGGGGGCAGGTGGGCGGCCGCGAAGGGCTTCTTCACGACCGGCGCCTTCGGGTCGCGCGCCCTCACCTGCCGGATATGCTGGGTGATGAACAGCACCGGCACCCTGAACTTCGAACGGATCCGCTCGACCGCGCTGATGCCGCTGCCGCGCTCGAGCTCGACGGCGGCGGTGACGAGGTCCGGAGGCTCGGCCTCGGCGCAGGCCACGGCTTCCTCCTCCGTCGTCGCCATCGCGATCGACGTGAAGCCGGCGTCCCTCAGGGCGTCCTCGATCATGAAGGACGTAAAAATCTGTGGCTCGATGATCAGAGCGCGCATCGAAATCTCTTGTTTTGAACTCGGTGGCCTCGGGGACCGTGAACAACCCGACGAACTGGCTAAACGACTTTGATTTATGTTGGTTGCTTCCGGGGTGAAAGAAAAAGTCGTTTGTTTACGGCCCGTTACGGAAATGGCCTGAATCAGGAGACGGGCCGCCGCGCCCTCAGCGCCTGGGCCAGGGTGCCCTCGTCGAGATAGTCGAGCTCGCCGCCGACCGGAAGGCCGTGGGCGAGCTGGGTCAGGCGCACCGGAAAGCCTTCCAGGCGCTCGGCGAGATAATGGGCGGTGGTCTGGCCTTCCAGGGTCGCGTTCATCGCCAGCACGACCTCGTCTATCCCCCCTTTGGCGACCCGGCCGAGCAGCTTGTCGATGTTGAGATCCTCGGGCCGGACGCCCTCGAGCGCGGAGAGCCGCCCGCCGAGCACGTGGAACCGGCCGGGGAAGAGGCGCGAACGGTCGAGCGCCCAGAGGTCGGAAACTTCCTCCACCACGCAGAGCAGCCGGTCGTCGCGGCGCAGGTCGGTGCAGACGCTGCAGGGGTCGTTGGTGTCGACGTTGAAGCAGGCCGAGCAGATCGAGAGATTGTCGTTCACCCGCTCAAGGGCCCTCAGCAAAGGGGTCAAAGCGGTGTCGCGCTTCTTCATCAGGTGAAGCACGGCCCGCCGCGCCGACCGCGGCCCGAGCCCGGGAAGCCGGGCGAGCGCCTGGGTGAGGGCGTCGATCTCGGGAGAAGCCATGGAGGGTAGGTAGAGGGAGAGGCGCGGGGATTCAAATCGATCGTCCGGCCTCGTCATCCCGGACTTGATCCGGGATCCATGAACACCGCCGGTTCAAGCCATGCTCGATCCGTGTTCATGGATCCCGGCTTTTCGCCGGGATGACGCTCTCGGTGGCCACGGACGCTTGCGCATCTCCCCCCTCCCCATCTGGCGAGGGGGAGGATAAGCAGGCGCCCATGCGCATCGCCTTCATGGGGACTCCCGAATTCGCCGTGCCGACGCTCGACGCCCTCGTCGGCGCGGGGCACGAGGTCGTGGCCGTCTACTCGCAGCCGCCGCGTCCGGCCGGCCGCGGCAAGGGGCTTCGCCCCTCCCCCGTCCAGCAGCGCGCCGAGGCGCTGGGGATCGAGGTCCGGACCCCGCTTTCGCTCAGGGACCCGGAGGCCCAGTCCGGCTTCGCCGAGCTCGACCTCGAGGTCGCGATAGTCGCCGCCTACGGGCTCATCCTGCCCCGGCCGATCCTGGAGGCGCCGCGCCTGGGGTGCTTCAACGTCCATGCCTCGCTCCTCCCGCGCTGGCGCGGCGCGGCGCCGATCCAGCGCGCCATCCTCGCCGGCGACCGGATGACCGGGGTCACGATCATGCAGATGGAGGAAGGGCTCGACACGGGTCCGATGCTGGCGGTTATGGGAACCCCGATCGATCGCAAGACCGCCGGCGAGCTCACGCAAGAGCTCGCGGCGCTCGGCGCCGAATGGATGGTCGAGGTGCTCGGCCAGATTCACCGGATCGGACCCCGGGCGCAACGCGAGGAGCAGGCGACCTACGCCCCCAAGATCCGCAAGGAGGAGACGAGGCTCGACTTCGCCCGGCCCGCGATCGAGGTCGAGCGCCAGGTCCGGGCCTTCAACCCGGCGCCCGGCGCCTGGTTCGAGACGGGCGGAGAGCGGATCAAGCTGCTCGCGGCCGAGCCGGTCGAGGCCGCGGGCGAGCCCGGCGAGGTGCTGCCCGATCAGGGGCTCACCATCGCCTGCGGCGAGAATGCGCTGGCGGCGATCCTCGTCCAGCGCGCCGGCCGGGCGCCGATGTCCGGCCCGGAGCTGCTTCGCGGCTTTCCGATCCCGCCCGGCACCAGGCTTTAGGTGGCCCGCTTCCGGCTCATCGTGGAATATGACGGCGGGCCTTTCATGGGCTGGCAGCGCCAGGCGCACGGGCC
>JASLBD010000444.1 GCA_030146745.1 Allosphingosinicella sp.
GGCGGAAGTACGCGCGAGGGACCCAATTGCCAGCCGCGAGCGATCAGGATGAACAGCTTCGCGATCATCTTTTCAGCTTGGCCAGGGCCTTCTCGAGCTCCACCCTCAGCAGCCCGAAATCCCGCTCGATCCCGCCCTGGCGGCCGATCAGCACATGGTCGGCCCCGGCGACGCCGTTCTCGGGCAGCAGGTCGCGCGCGAGGCTTCGGAAGCGCCGCTTCATCCGGTTGCGCACCACGGCGCCGCCGATCTTCTTCGTGACCGTGATCCCGAGCCGTATCGCCGAATCGCCGTCGTCGCGCGGCCGCACCAGAAGGACGAAACCGGGCATGGGGGCGCGCCGACCGCGATTGGCGGCCAGGAAGTCGGCCCGGCGGGTGAGGGAGCTCAGGCGGAGAGGGTCTTGCGGCCCCGCGCCCGGCGCGCGGCCAGAATCTTGCGGCCGCCGACGGTCGCCGTCCGGGCCCGGAAGCCGTGCCGGCGCTTGCGCACGAGATTGCTCGGCTGGAAGGTGCGCTTCATCGCTCGATCCTTGAAAGTTGTAATTAAAAGGGCCGCCCATCGCGGAGCGGCCGTCGTTGCCGGTCCCGTTAGGCAAATCGGCCCCGGAAGTCAATTCCTGCCGCGCCTTGCTCAGTTCCTGCCGCCGCCTGGCGCTGGCCCGCCTGAGCCCCCAGTCCGCCCATTCGCCCTTCTTCGGGTAGCGCCGCTTGAAGCGGACGTAATAGCGCTTGGCCCAGGCGCTGTACCTCAGCACCAGAGTCAGCCCGGCGGCGAAGACGACCACCCCGCCCGGCCCGGGGATCGGGCCCACCAGGGGGGTCAGCCCGATCAGGATGAACCCGACCACCACCAGCGCGCTCCGAACGGCCGGATAGTTCGTCAGATGGCGCCAGTCGATCCTGCCCATGGCGTCCATGTGGGAGCGCTGTGTTAGCTGTGCAAGACGGCCCAGACTTCCCTCTCCCGTCCTTCACGGGAGAGGAGGGGCCCAAGCCGAAGGCTTGGGAGGTGAGGGTCTTGCTGAATCCGGCGTGCAGACCCTCACCTCCCACCGCTTCGCGGCGGGCCCCTCCTCTCCCGCGAAAAGCGGGAGAGGGTTTGCAGGCATCGCCCGGTCGTTGCGGAAAACGTTGACTATCCAGGTGAAGTTCCCCGAAAAGGTGCGATACGGAGGGGCCCGGACATATGGTCGCGCATGTCGCCACGGTGGCGTTTCTCGGGCTCGAGGCTCGCGCCGTAGAGGTGCAGGTCCAGATCTCGGCCGGACTGCCCTAATTCCTCGTCGTCGGCCTTCCCGACAAGGCGGTGGCGGAAAGCCGCGAGCGGGTCCACGCCGCCCTGGCCGCGATCGGGCTGTCGCTCCCGCCCAAGCGGATCACCGTCAACCTGTCGCCGGCGGACCTTCCCAAGGAGGGGTCGCATTACGATCTGCCGATCGCGCTCGGAATGCTCGCTGCTCTGGGCGCGATCGACGCGGAGACCCTGGCCGGCTACGTCGCGGTCGGCGAGCTCGGCCTCGACGGCCGCATCCAGCCTTCGCCCGGAGTCCTGCTCGCGGCGATGAACGCCTCGGCTCGAAGCCTCGGCCTGGTCTGCCCGGCCGCCCAGGGCGCGGAGGCCGCCTGGGCCGGCGACGTCGAGATCGTCGCGGCGCCCGACCTCATCGCCCTGCTCAACCATTTCCGGGGCAGCGCCATCCTCTCGCCGCCGGCGCCGGGCGAGGCCGAGCCGCCGGGCTCCGGTCCCGATCTCAGGCAGGTGAAGGGGCAGGAGACGGCCAAGCGCGCCCTCGAAATCTCGGCGGCGGGCGGTCACAATCTGCTGATGGTCGGACCGCCCGGCGCCGGCAAGTCGCTGCTCGCCGCCTGCCTTCCCGGAATACTGCCGGAGCTGACCCCGTCCGAGGCGCTCGAAGTGTCGATGATCGCCAGCGTCGCCGGCTCCCTCCCGGGCGGCCGGCTGGTCCGGACCCGGCCCTATCGCGCGCCGCATCACAGCGCCTCGATGGTGTCGCTGGTCGGCGGCGGTCTTCGGGTCCGGCCGGGCGAGGTCAGCCTCGCCCATCTCGGCATATTGTTCCTCGACGAGCTTCCCGAATTCCAGCGCTCCGCCCTCGATTCGCTTCGCCAGCCGCTCGAGACCGGCACCGTCAGCGTCGCCCGGGCCAACGCCCACGTCACCTTCCCCGCCCGGGTCCAGCTGATCGCGGCGATGAACCCCTGCCGCTGCGGCCATCTCGGCGATCCAGCGCTCGCCTGCTCGCGCGCGCCGCGCTGCGCCGCCGACTATCAGGCGCGGGTCTCTGGCCCCATGCTCGACCGCATCGACCTCCATGTCGAAGTCCAGGCGGTGGCGGCCGCCGACCTCGTCCTCCCCCCGCCCTCGGAAGGCTCGGCCGAGGTCGCCCTCCGCGTCGCCGCCGCCCGAGCGGTCCAGACCGCGCGCTTCGAAGGGCAGGGGATCCGTACCAACGCCGAGGTCGACGGCGAGCGGCTGGAGGCGGTGGCGAGGCCCGACGAGCCCGGCCGCCGCCTGCTCGCCCAGGCGGCCGAGGCGATGCGCCTCTCGGCGCGCGGCTTCCACCGGGTGATGCGAGTGGCCCGCACCGTCGCCGACCTGGCGGGGAGCGAAGAGGTGCGCCGCATCCACGTCGCCGAGGCGCTCAGCTACAGGAGGCAGGCGCCGCGCAGCTGACGCAGCTCGGAGTCGAAGGGAGGGGCTCCTGAAGGGCCAGCTGAGCTTCCTGAATTCCGCCGCCGGCGCGCGCGCCTTGAACAAGGACATTGTTCACGTTATGTTCTAAGAGGCTCTTTGACTCTGTAAAAGATCGGCCAATGCCCCGGGGCCGGCCCCCGTGCCGCGAAGTTCACGGAAATGGCGCCTGACTCAATGAACTTCGTGAACTTAGCCGCCCTCGCCGCCGAGCATGGCGACCTGAAATGCCTCGGCCTGGTCCCCGGCGCACAGCCTTGCTGAGCACGATTCCGGGTTGAAACCGGCCCTTTAAATCCGGAAGATGTTACTGGACCGCAATGATGCGGCCAAAAGGGGGATTGCCATGCATTGGATGCTTTTGCCGCTGAAGCGTTACGCCGAATTTTCGGGCCGCTCCCGGCGAATGGAATATTGGATGTTCGTGCTTTTCCAGATCCTGCTCGCCGTGGCTTTCTGGGTCGTGCTCGCCATTGTCGGCGGAGGCGCGCTGATGAGCGGGGGTGATCCGAGCGCGCTTGCGGCCGCGGGCGGAGTCGTAATGATCGTGTCCATCGTGTACGGCCTCGTGTCGCTGGCGCTGATCGTTCCCGGGATCGCGGTCGGGGTGCGCAGGTTGCACGACACGGACCGGACCGGCTGGTGGATGCTCGGTCCGATCGCCGGCTACATCCTGATGGTCGTCGGCGGCCTGATGGCGGCATCGACGCCCGACAATCCCGGCGTCGGCGGAATCCTGGCGATGGTTGGAATGATCATGGTCGTGGTTCTCGGGCTGGTCCTGCTAGTCTTCATGTTCCTCGAAGGCACGCGCGGACCCAACAAATACGGGCCCGATCCCAAAGGCGAGGCGCTCGACCAGGTCTTCGCCTGATCCTGCCTGCCGGGCGCGGGCGGGCGGGCGGTTGCGGCCCGCCCCGCGCTTGGCTAGGGCGGCGCGGCGTGCCCCCGTGGCGGAATTGGTAGACGCGCTCGACTCAAAATCGAGTTCCGCAAGGAGTGCCGGTTCGACTCCGGCCGGGGGCACCACAATCTATTTGACCTGGTAGCCGAAGTTGAGCGTGAAGCTCGAACCCGCCGCCATCGTGCCCTTGGGCCGGATCCGCATGTGGGTGACCGCGGCATCGACTCCGGCGCTGTTCGGGGTCGGCACGTAGGTCCAGGTCGTGCCCGCGTTATTCGAGAACTCGACGTCGTCGGCGGTGCTCGCCAGGCCCGAGAAGGTGTAGGTCGCACCGCTCGATCCGGCGGTGAACAGAAGCGGGCCGGTGGCGCCCGGAAGGTTCGCGACGTATAGGCTGAGATGGGCCGGCGTCTGGTCGGTGATGACAATGCTGCCGCTGGTCACCGGCACCCCGCCCGGATTGGCGACCGTGACGGTGTAATAGACATAGCTGCCGGGAATGAGCTTGGGATTGGCCGTGTTGTTGAACGGGTCCATGTAGACGACGCTCGACTTGACGATCGTCAGCGGGGCCGAAACCTGGATCGTCGCCGAAGCGGGATCGAGCGAGGCGACGGCCACGTTGCCGTAGCTGCCGGTCAGCGCGCCCGCGGGAATCGTGTTCACCTTGTCTCCCGGCGAGGTGACGGTGGTCGTCAC
>JASLBD010000468.1 GCA_030146745.1 Allosphingosinicella sp.
AGGGCCGCTGGTCTGCTCGATATAGCCCTTGTCGCCCTCGGCGACGCCGTGCGCGAGCGCGTCGGCTGCGCCCAGCGCGGCAAAGATCAGCATGCCGAGCAGCAGGATCAGCCGTCGCATACGGACATCCGGGGCTGGCCAGGCAAGTGTCGGCGAGATCATGTGAGCGCCTTTCAAGTGAAGCCTGTCCTTCGTCTCATACGACCGGCGGGGCGACCGCGTTCCGGCGGCGCCAGCCGCCTTGGGCGATACGAAGATCGATCGCCGGCAGGACCAGCATGTTGATCGCGGTGAGCTAGTGAGTCCGCAAGTGGCGGCTGAATCTCGCTGCCCGGCCCGCTCATAGCCAGCGGAACGAGCCGTGGCGAGCGCGGTCATCAATCTAAGCACCCCTGCCTTTACACGAAGAGGGCGCCCGAGTTGCTTGCTCGGACAAGACTATGAAGTCTATCGCGCAAGTACGCGGCGATGGCTGTAGAGCCGCGAATGTCTCGCAATCGTCGAGGGGCGCTGTTATGTCGGCGCGAGAAGGGAAGGCCACTGACGATGACTGCGGCGCTCGACGCCATGTTCCGTTGGATCTGCCGGGCCGCTATCGGGCTCACGCTGACGCTTGCCGCGGCTACCCCTTCGTTCGCCGAGGTCGGCTGCTTCGAGGATGCCGTGAGGCATAGCCGGGAACTGGCGGCAAACGGCGCTGACGCAGTGGCCCGGGCCCCCGTCCAAGGCGACGAGGAGCCGCAGTCTGATCGGCCGTCGCACTGTGCCTTCGGCCATTGCGCCAAATGGGTTCCTGCAGCCCTACCCGGGCGGGCAACCTCGTCTGGCGGTTTTGCCGGACAGCTTTACCCGCCCTTCCTCGCCCACCGGCGCGATCAGTCCGCACGGGACGGGCCGGAGCGTCCTCCCAGGACCTGAAAGCCTCCTTGCGGCCGACTACGGCCGTCGATGGTACGTCCTTCAGGAAATCAGACATGATGATCGATACCAGTGCTCGCGGCCGCCGTTCGGTCGCGCGCGAGATCCAGCCGACCCTGCGACGGGGGCTGCTCTGCGCCGGCTTCCTCGCCTCGCTGTCGATGGCGGTTCCCGCCGCCGCGCAGGTGAGAGGCGCCGCGCCCGTCCCCGTCGCATCGTCGCTCCTGACGGTTGAAGAGGCGGTTGGGCGTGCGCTTCGCTCCGCGCCTTCTCTGGACGCTGGCGAGGCGGCGGTCGCGGCTGCCCGCGCCGGCCGCGTCCAGGCGGGTGTCCGTCCGCCGGACGTGGTTGAGGTCGAGGCCGAGAATTTCGCGGGGACCGGAAATTACAGCATCCTCGAGCGGCCGGAAATCACCGGAACCTATTCCCGCGTGCTGGAGCGCGGCGGCAAGCGCGCAGCAAGGACGGTACTGGCCGATCGGGAGATCTCGGTGGCTGAGGCTTCTTTGGGCGTCCGGCGGCTTGAGATCGCGGTCGCGGTCGAGCGTGCCTTCGCGGCCGCCTTGATCGCCGAGGCCAACTTCACCGCCGCGGCAGCCCAGCTCGAGATTGAGCGGGTGCTTGCCCGCGAGGCGGAGCGCAGGGTCAAGGCGTACAAGGATCCGCTGTTCGTCCGGACCCGGGCTCAGGCGCGAGTAGCCGAGGCGGAGCTCGGCCATGCCGCGGCCCTTCGGCTCAAAGATGCCGCTCTCGAATCGCTGACAGCGTGGTGGGGTGGGCGCGCTTCGCACGTCGCCCTCGATGCGGGCGACTTTCTGAAGCCGCAGCCGGTGACCGCGACGGCAGAAGATTTGGCCAGCGCCGATCTGGCTCTCGCCCGAGCGGAGATAGCTCGCGCCGATGCGGCCATTGCGCTCGAGCGGACGAGATCGGCTCGCGACTATGCGGTCGGCGGTGGCCTCCGGTACCTGCGCCAGACGGACGACGTCGCCCTGGTGGCCCGGCTCACCGTTCCTCTCACCAAACCGCGCCACAATCGCGGCAATGTCGACCGGGCGATCGCCGAGCGGGAGCGGATCGCGCTTGAGGCCGAGGCGACCCGGTTCGTCCGCGCCCGCCAGATAACGTCGCTTAGACGCGAGGCCGAGTCCGCCAGGCTGGAGGTGATGGGCATCGCCACCGAGGTCCTCCCCAAGCTCGATGTCGCTCTCGCCCAGGTCCGCGAGGGCTATAATCGTGGCGGCTTTACCTTCGCGGACGTCCAGGACCAGGCCCGTGCCGTCTTCGACGCGAGGCGCCGGATGGTCGACGCGCTCACCCGCCACCACAACGCCCGAGTCGAGCTGGACCGGCTGACCGGCCGCTTCGTTCGCCCGTCCCCGCTGGAGACCCGCCCATGAGCCGGCCGTTCGCAACTGCCAGCCTGTGGGCCGTCCTCATGACCCTCGGTCTCGGCGTGGCCGCGTGCAACACCGAGCCCGCCTCGGTCGAGGAGCATGGCGAGGAAGCCGCTGAGGAGGTTGAAAAAGGCCCGCATAACGGCCGGATGCTTCGCGACGGCGATTTCGCCGTCGAGCTGGCGATCTTCGAGGAGAACCAGCCTCCGCAATTTCGGATATGGGCGACCAGCGACGGCAAGCCGGTGTCGCCGGGCGAAGTGCAGGCGACGGTGACCCTGAAGCGGCTGGGCGGCAAGGTCGACCGCTTTACCTTCGGGGTCGAGGGCGATCACCTCGCCGGCCGGGGGGTCGTCGAGGAGCCCCACAGCTTCGATGTCGAGGTGGTGGCGGTCCACAAGGGCAAGACCCACCGCTGGGCCTATTCGAGCCCGGAGGGACGCACCACCTTTTCCGCCGAGGCGGCGAGGGAAGCCGGCGTTCGCGTGGAGCGTGCCGGCCCGGTGATCATGGGTGAAACCCGCGAGCTGATCGGCACGGTCGCACTCGCCCCTTCCGCCACGGGCGAGGTGCGCGCCAGATTCCCCGGCCCGGTGATCGCTCTCTACAAGGCGGTGGGTCAATCGGTGCGGCGGGGCGAGCTGATCGCCCGCGTCGAGAGCAACGAGAGCCTCCAGCTCTATCCGATCTACGCGCCGATGAGCGGGGTGATCGCTGAACGCGGCACCAATGTCGGAGACGTCGCGGGCGCGGACCCAATGTTCGTGATCGTTAATCCGGGAGCGACGATCCTGGAGTTCCACGTCTTCCCGCGCGATCTGGAAGTCGTTCGAGCCGGGCAACGGGTCGCCATTCAGACATTGGACGGAAATCCGGTGGCGACGGGAACGATCTCGGGCTTCGTCACCAATGCGGAGGCGGGCTCCGGCACGGCAGTCGCTCGGGTCAGCCTGCCGAACCCGACCGGCGTCTGGCGGCCCGGCATGAGCCTCAAAGGGCTGGTAACCGTATCCGGGCGCCAGGTGCCCCTCGCGGTCCGGACCAAGGCGCTGCAGCGTTTCCGCGACTTCACCGTCGTCTTCGCGGCCTACGGGACCACCTACGAGGTGCGGATGCTCGAGCTCGGCCAGCGCACTCCGGAATGGACCGAGGTGGTGGGCGGCCTCGATCCGGGCACCCCCTACGTCACCGATGGCGCCTTCCTTGTCCGCGCGGACGTCGAGAAGTCCGGTGCGAGCCATGATCACTAGGAAGCCCCTCGTGCTCCCCAGGATCATCGAAGCCTCGATCCGCTACCGGTGGCTGGTGCTCGCCGCCGTGCTGGCGCTCAGCACGGTCGGCGTTTGGAGCTTCACGCGCCTCCCGATCGATGCGGTGCCGGACATCACCAACGTCCAGGTGCAGATCAACACCGAGGCCGAGGGCTATTCGCCCCTCGAGGCCGAGCAGCGCATCAGCTACCCGATCGAGACGGCGGTCGCCGGCCTTCCCAGCCTCGACTACACCCGCTCGATCTCGCGCTACGGACTCTCCCAGGTGACGGTTGTCTTCAAGGACGGCACCGATATCTACTTCGCCCGCCAGCTCGTCAACGAGCGCATCCAGGCGGCGAAGTCCCGGTTGCCGCCGGGGATCGAGCCCGAAATGGGGCCGATCGCCACCGGCCTGGGCGAGATCTTCATGTACACCGTCGAGGCCCGGCCCGGCGCCCGCAAGGATGACGGGACCTTGTGGAACGCGGTCGACCTTCGCACCCTCCACGACTTCGTCGTTCGGCCGCAGCTCCGCAACGTCCCCGGCGTGACCGAAGTCAACACGATCGGCGGCTACGAGATGCAGTATGAGGTGGCGCCGCATCCGCAGCGCCTCGCGGCGCTTGGCCTCACGACCAACGACCTGATTCGGGCGCTCGCCGCGAACAACGCCAACGTCGGGGCGGGCTACGCCGAGCGCAGCGGCGAGCAGGTGCTGATCCGGATTCCCGGCCAAGCAAAAGATGAGACGGATCTATCCAAGGTGATCGTCGCCAACCGCGACGGCGTTCCGATCCGGGTCGCCGACGTCGCCGACATCACGATCGGCAGCGGGCTTCGAACCGGCGCCGCGACCGAGAACGGCCGCGAAATCGTTCTCGGGACCATCTTCATGCTGACCGGCGAGAACAGCCGCGAGGTCGCCACGGCCGTCAGGGAGCGCCTCGAGCAGGCGGCCAAGACGCTGCCGCGGGGAATTATTGCCCATCCGGTCTACGACCGCACGACCCTGGTCGACAAGACGATCGCGACGGTGGCGGAGAACCTCTGGGAAGGCGCCCTGCTCGTCGTCATCGTCCTGTTCCTGCTGCTCGGCAACGTGCGCGCGGCCTTGATCACCGCGGCGATCATCCCGCTCGCCATGCTGCTCACCTTCAGCGGGATGGTGGCCGGGCGCGTTTCGGCAAACCTGATGAGCCTCGGCGCCATCGACTTCGGCCTGATCGTCGACGGCGCGGTCATCATCGTCGAGAATTGCCTGAGGCGCATGGGGGAGGCGCAGAAGCGCCTCGGCCGGGTCCTGAACCGGGACGAGCGGTTCAGCCTGGTCTCGGAAGCTTCGGCGGAAGTGATCAAGCCGAGCATATTCGGCGTGGTGATCGTCACCGCCGTCTACCTTCCGATCCTCGCCCTGACCGGGATCGAGGGGAAGATGTTCCAGCCGATGGCGATCACGGTCGTCCTGGCGCTGACTGCCTCTCTCCTCCTCTCGCTGACCTTCGTTCCGGCCGCAGTCGCTTCGTTCGTGACGGGCAAGGTCAACGAGAAGGAAAACAGGGTGATGCGGGCCGCGAGCCGGGGCTATGCGCCCCTGCTGCGCTGGGCCCTGAAGAACGGAAAGGCCGTCGTCGCGGGCGCGATCGGCCTCGTCCTTCTTGCCGGCGTGGGTGCGTCGAGGATGGGGTCGGAGTTCATCCCCTCGCTCGACGAGGGCGACATCGCGCTTCACGCCCTTCGGATCCCGGGGACGAGCCTAAGCCAGGCCATCGCCATGCAGGCGAGCCTGGAGCGGCGGCTCAAGAAGTTTCCGGAGATCGACCGCGTCTTCTCCAAGATCGGCACCGCAGACGTGGCG
>JASLBD010000478.1 GCA_030146745.1 Allosphingosinicella sp.
GTCGGCGAGCTCGGCCCGCAGGCGTTCGAGCTCGTCGCCGTCGGGGCCGGATGCGGCGGGCGTGGTTCCGCCGGGGGACGGCGGGCGGCCGGTGGCTGCGGCCTGGAACAGCTCCATGTTGCGGCGGGCGAGCTCGGCGAAGGGATTGGCGGTAAAGGCGCCCGCCAGCGCATCGCGCATCTGGCTCTGGTTGCGCTGGAACGCCTCGAGGCTGGCTTCGAGATATTGGGGGAGCATCGACTGCATCTGGCCGCCGCCGTAGAGACCGATCAACTGCCTGAGGAAGCTGACCGGAAGAAGGGTCTGGCCGCGGCTCTCCTCGTCCATGATGATCTGGGTCAGGACATTGTGGGTGATGTCCTCGCCCGAGCGGGCGTCGACGACTTTGAACTCGCGCTTCTGGCGGACCATCTCGGCCAGCCGCTCGAGCGTGATGTAGGACGAGCTTTCGGTGTCATAGAGGCGCCGGTTCGCGTATTTCTTGATGATGACGACGTCGTCGCCGGACCCCGAGGCCGCCATGGATGATCCCTCAATGGAGGAGAGTGCTCTAGCACCGAAGCTTGACGCGCCGCAACACAGGCCGCGGCCTCTGCCTCTGTTCCTCGCCATGCTGCGCCGCGAGACGGAGGGCGCGCCGGAACGGCTGGAACGAGGGCTGGCCGGACTCAGGCGCTACCAGGAGGCCCCGCGCGCCGCGCCGCCGGCCCCGCCGGCGGCGGTGGCGGAGCGGCTCGGAGCCACGGTGCGCGACTATGGCGGCTCGGGCCCGCCGGTGCTGTTCGTGCCGTCATTGATCAACCCGCCCTCGATCCTCGATCTGCCGGAGCGTTCGCTGCTCCGCTGGCTTGCCGGGGAAGGCGGGGTGCGGCCGCTGCTGCTCGACTGGGGCTGGGAGGTGGAGGCTCGCTCGGCGCTGTCCGTGGCCGGGCATGTCGAGGCGGTGCTGCTTCCGCTGATCGCGGCGCTGGGCGAGCGGCCGGCGCTGGTCGGCTATTGCCTGGGCGGCACGATGGCGCTGGCGGCGGCGGGGCCGAGCGGGGCTCCGGCGGTGGCGGCGATCGCGGCGCCGTGGCGGTTCTCGGCCTTTCACGATGAGGCAAGGGCGGCCCTGGGACGGCTGTGGGAAAGCGCCGCGGCGACGTCGCGGGCGCTGGGCTGCCTGCCGATGGAGGTGTTGCAGAGCGCCTTCTGGAGCCTCGATCCGGCGCGCACGGTGAGCAAGTTCGAGGCCTTCGCCGGCATGGCGGAAGGGAGCGCCGAGGCGCGGGCTTTCGTCACGCTCGAGGATTGGGCCAATGACGGGCCGCCGCTGCCGCACTCGGCGGCGCTCGAATTGTTCGAGGACATGTTCGGCCGCGACGTCACCGGCCGCGGCGAGTGGCGGCTCGCCGATCCGGGCGCCCTGTCCTGCCCTTTCCTCGACATCGTCTCGGCGACGGACCGGATCGTTCCCGCCGCGTCCTCGACGGGCGCGGGCGAGCGGATGGAGCTGGCGCAGGGGCATGTCGGCATGGTCGTCGGCGGACGGGCGAAAGCGGCCTTGTGGGAACCGCTCGCCGCCTGGCTTTCCCGCCATGCGGCGCGGTGCTAGGGGCAGCCGCGAACCACCCCCGCCGTTCGGGCTGAGCCTGTCGAAGCCCCCTCCTTCCTCTGTGCAGCGAAGGAGAGCCCTTCGACAAGTTCAGGGCGAACGGGTGACCTTCAGGAGCGCCTCCGCATGTCCTCAGCCACCGACGTCGTCATCACCGCCGCCAAGCGCACCCCCGTGGGCTCGTTCCTCGGCGCCTTCGCGGCAACGCCCGCGCATGAGCTCGGCCGCACGGCGATCCTGGCGGCTCTGGAGCAGGCGGGCGTGGCGCCGGAGGAAGTGAGCGAGGTCGTCCTCGGCCAGGTGCTGACCGCCGCCCAGGGCCAGAATCCGGCGCGCCAGGCGTCGATGGCGGCGGGGGTTCCGAAGGAGGTTCCGGCCTGGGGAGTCAATCAGGTGTGCGGCTCGGGGCTGCGCGCGGTGGCCCTGGCCAGCCAGGCGATCCAGACCGGCGACGCCGGCATCGTCGTCGCCGGCGGCCAGGAGAGCATGAGCCTTTCCGCCCATGCCCAGCATTTGCGCGGCGGCACCAAGATGGGCGGGCTCGAGCTGATCGACACGATGATCAAGGACGGCCTGACCGACGTCTTCAACGGCTATCACATGGGCATCACCGCCGAGAATCTCGCCGAGCAATATCAGGTAACCCGCGACGATCAGGACGCCTTCGCCGCCGCCTCGCAGAACAAGGCGTCCAGAGCCCGTTCCGAAGGCCGGTTCCGCGACGAGATCGCCGCCGTGACGGTGAAGGGCCGCAAGGGCGACACGATCGTCGAGAATGACGAATATATTCGCGACGGAGTGGAGCAGGCGGCGCTCGCCGGCCTCCGCCCCGCCTTCCGCAAGGACGGCACGGTCACCGCCGGCAACGCCTCCGGCCTGAACGACGGCGCCGCCGCTTTGGTGGTGATGAGCCGGGAGGAAGCCGAGCGCCGGGGCTCGAGGATCCTCGCCCGGGTCGCGAGCTGGGCCTCGGCCGGAGTGGACCCCTCGATCATGGGCATCGGACCGGTGCCGGCGACCCGGCGGGCGTTGCAGAAAGCGGGCTGGTCGGTCGCCGATCTCGACCTGATCGAGGCCAACGAGGCGTTCGCCGCGCAGGCGCTGGCGGTCGGCAAGGAGCTCGGCTGGGATTCGGACAAGGTCAACGTCAACGGGGGAGCGATCGCGATCGGCCACCCGATCGGCGCGAGCGGAGCGCGGGTGCTGACGACCTTGCTTTACGAGATGGGCCGCCGCGACGCGAAGAAGGGCCTGGCCACGTTGTGCATCGGCGGAGGCATGGGCATCGCTCTTTGCGTCGAGCGCTAGGCGGCCCGAGCCGGTCGCTTCTCCGCAATTGCTTGTTTCGAGGAGCGCTGTGGCGATATGTTGCAGAACGGCTACACCGGATGAACTTTCGATTAATGGCCGCGGCCTTCGCCTTGCACGGGCGGGCCGAATCGTCTCTGCGTCCATGAGAAGCCGCGCGCAGCAAGCGGGGCTGACCTAGAGGGATGATTCGGGATGAGAAAATTTGGCCTGCTGGGCACCAGCGCGCTCGGCTCTTTTACGTTTATCGGTCTTTCCATCGCGCTCGCGAGCCCCGCTTATGCGCAGACCCCCGGCCAGGAGGACGATGAGGCCCAGGTCGGCCAGAGCGAACCCGAGATCGAGTCCGGGACCGAAGCCGACACCGGCGCCCAGGGCGAGAATGCGACGGCCGCCACGACCGCGGACACGATCACGATCACCGGATCGCGCATCCGCCGTCCGAATCTCGATTCGGCCGTTCCGATCACCTCCATCGGCGGCGAGGAATTCTTCGAGACCGGCCAGGTCTCCATCGGCGACGTCCTGAACGAGCTGCCGCAGCTGGCCAGCACCTACAGCCAGGCGAACTCGACCCGCTTCCTCGGCACCCGCGGCCTCAACCTCCTCGACCTTCGCGGCCTCGGCACGCAGCGCACGCTGGTGCTGGTCAACGGCCGCCGGCACGTACCGGGCGACGTCCTCAACAACGCCGTCTCGCCGGACGTGAACACCTTCCCGACGGACCTGATCGAGCGCGTCGACCTGATCACCGGCGGCGGTTCGTCGATCTACGGTTCGGACGCCATCGCCGGCGTGGTGAACTTCATCCTCAAGAGCAACTATGACGGCGTCCAGGTGCGCGGCCAGTCCGGCATCAGCAAATATGGCGACGCCGCCAACCACTATGTCTCGGTTCTCGCCGGCCGCAACTTCGCGGGCGATCGCGGCAACGTCGCGATCAACCTCGAATATGCCCGTCAGAACGATTATTACGTCAACACCCGGCCGATCCGTTCGGTCGACGGCTTCATCATCGTCGACACCGATCCGGCCGGCGCCGTCAACGGTTCGGACGGCAATCCCGACCGTATCTTCATCCGCGACACCCGCGCCCTGACTCCGGTCGGCGGCTCGGTCTTCGTCCGCCAGCCGGGCGGAGCCTTCGGCAATTTCAATCTCTTCCTCCCCGACGGTTCGCTGGTCCCGCAGACCGGCACCCGCATCGGCATCGCCCCCTTCGGCTCGTTCGTCGGCGGCAACGCTCCGACCGGGCGCGAGGGCAACCTTCTCGCACTGTCGCCGCAGCTCGACCGCTATTCGGCCAATCTGATCGGCCACTTCGAGATTTCGCCGGCGATCGTTCCGTTCATCGAAGCCAAATATGTGCGCGCCGACGCCTTCGGCTCGCAGAGCGGACCCTTCTTCTCGCAGGGGCAGACGCTGGGCGACGGCATCAACGTGGCCGGGTTCAACGACCGGTCCTACGCCGGTGCGACGACCAGCGCCGCCAACTCGGTCGTGAACCGGGAAGGCATCCGGCTCGACAACCCCTTCCTGAGCGCCCAGGCGCGGGCGGCCCTTGCCGCCCAGCTCGCCGCCTCGGTCAGCGCCAACGTCAACCCGAACACCGGCGGCGCGTTGGACAACGCCGCGTCCGGAACGACCAACCGCACCCGCGCCCTGGCGCAGATCGCGGACGGCACCTTCCGCTTCAACCTGCGCAAGAACTACGCGGAGTTCGGAATCCGCGACGAGCAGTTCCGTCGTGAAACCTATCGCGCCGTCGTCGGCGTGCGCGGCGATTTCAACGACGACTGGAACTACGAAGTCTCGGCGAATTACGGCGAGCATCGCGAGTCGAACACGATCATCGGCAACATCAACCGCCAGCGTTTCCTGCTTGCGAACGATGTGGCGGTCAATCCGGCCAACGGGCAGATCGTCTGCCGCTCGCAGCTCGACCCGGCCTTCGTCGGCGCGGACCGGGGCGGCAATCCGGCCCAGCTCGCCGCCGACGTCGCGGCCTGCGTTCCGCTCAACCCGTTCGGGTCCGGCAGCTCCTCGCAGGCGGTGCGGGACTATCTGCTGATCGACTCCTCGGCCGAGGGCAAGATCACCCAGTTCGTGCTCAGCGGCTTCGTCGCCGGCGATCTGAGCCAGCTGTTCGAGCTGCCGGGCGGCCCGATCGGCTTCTCGCTGGGCGGCGAATATCGCCGCGAGACCGTCTATTACGATCTCGACGACATCACCCAGGCCGGTTACGCCTTCTACAACGCCATTCCGACGCTCGATCCGCCTTCGTTCAAGGTGAAGGAAGTGTTCGGGGAAATCTCGATCCCGCTGCTCAAGGACACGCCGTTCTTCGAGGAGCTGACGATCACCGGCTCCGGCCGTATCTCCGACTACAATACGTCGGCGGGCACGACCTACGCTTATGGCGGCGAGGTCTCCTGGCGTCCCACCCAGGACATCCAGTTGCGCGCCGCCTACAACCGCGCGGTCCGGGCCCCGAACCTTTCGGAGCTTTTCACCGCCGCCACTCAGAACTTCGCTCCGGCGCCGAACGATCCCTGCGCGGAGCGCAACATCGGCACCGGCTCCGCCACCCGCGCCGCGAACTGCGCCGCGGCCGGACGCCCCGCCGGTTACGACTTCGTCTATACGTCGTCGCTGGAGATCGTGTCGGGCGGCAACCCGAACCTGCAGGAAGAATCGTCCGACAACTATACGGTCGGCGGAGTCTTTACGCCCCGGTTCCTTCCGGGCTTCTCGCTCTCGGCGGATTATTACGACATCACCGTCAACGACGTGATCACGGCCGTCTCGGCGCAGAACATCCTCAACCTCTGCTACGACTCGCCGACTCTCGACAACCCGTTCTGCGCGCTGTTCCAGCGCGCCGGAGCGGGCGGCGGCCCCCGCGGCGAGCAGCCGTTCCGGGTCCTCGAGGGCAATCTGCTCCAGTCGACCCTGAACTTCGCGAAGCTCAAGGTTCGCGGCATCGACACGGAGGTCGCCTACCGCCGGAAGCTCGGCAACGCCCAGCTCAACCTGCGGGCGATCTGGACCCATACGTTCCAGAACGACCAGTTCACCAATCCCTCCGATCCGGATTTCGCCAACCGCCTGCTCAGGGAGCTCGGCGATCCGCAGGACGAGGTCAACGTCAGCGCGAGCTTGAAGTCGGGCGGAGTCACTCTGGGTTACCAGGTGCGCTGGATCGGGAAGCAGTATCTCAACACCTACGAGGACTATAACCCGCTCAACGGCAACCCGCCGCAGAATGCGGACTATGCCGATGTCCGCTACTATCCGGACGTTTACTATCATGACGCCCGGATCGACTTCGAAGCGAGCCCGCGGTTCAACTTCTACCTGGGCGTCGACAACATCACCAACCGGATGCCGCCGTTCGGCCTCACCGGTGTCGGCGCCGGTTCGGCCATCTTCAGCATCCGTGGCCGCTACTTCTACGCCGGTGCGGTCGCCAAATTCTGATAGAAAGGCGACTGTTCGAAGCTGGGCCGGGGCATCATGCCCCGGCCTTTTTTTTGCTCGCCGGGTCCGCCGGCAGCCGCAAATCGGCTTTTCGAAGCGGCGCCGGATTCATTCCGGGCCGGCCGGCCCGGCGCTAAGGCGCGGCGATGGACGATTCCTCCACCTTCTTCTGGACCGCCGCCGCCGCCTGCGCGGCACTCGCCCTCCTCGCCGGCTGGGCCGACCACCGCCGCGGCAAGCGCCGCGACGTCGACAGGCCCGGCTGGGTGCCGTGGCAGCTCGTGCTGGTGCTGGCGATGATGGCGAGCCTGGTGTGCGCGGCGGTGGGGGTCTTGGTTTAGGGCGGGGCAAAGGGAGAAGGGCCCGTAACCCACTCGTGAAACTAGAGCGTACTGTGGTTAGCTTGAATCGATTGAGGATTCCCAATTGGTTGAGAGTGTGATTCAAGCTGAGGGCTGGCGCGAGGAGGCCAGTCC
>JASLBD010000036.1 GCA_030146745.1 Allosphingosinicella sp.
TGTGCTCGAACAGGTGGGCGAAGCCGGAGCGCCCTTCCGGATCGTGCTTGGACCCGACCTCGTACCAGACCGAGACCGAGACGTTGGCGGTGCTGGTGTCGCGCATCGAGATGACCCGAAGGCCGTTGGCGAGCCGGCGCTGCTTATACTGGAGCGGCGGAACCTCGATCGGGCTCGCCGCCGGAGCCGCCGACAGCGCCGCTCCGCCCCCGGCCAGTCCCGCCGCCGCCGTCACGGCGAGCAGAGCCGCCTTCATCGCCACGAAGCGCATTGTCTTCTCCCCTCGAAATCCCGTTGGAACAAAGGGATAGTTTGCGCGGACCGACGGCGCCAGTGGGCTTTCGATGCAGGTCTTGCTTGTTTGGGCCGGCGCGGCGCCCGGCCCCCGCCGTCACCCTGGACTTGTTTCAGGGTCCAGTTGGTCGCCGTCGTGCCGGTGGAAACCTGGATGCTGAAACAAGTTCAGCATGACGAAGGCGGGCCTCGGCCGGGTAGGCGCGTTGCGAGCAGCTCGGGCTCCCGGGGCGCGAAAGGCGATGCCGAGACCAAGCGGTCTTGACATAGATTAAGTGCCGCGCGACCGACCTAAATTTCGGAGGCGGTTTCTATCTGGACCGCATCGCCGAAGGTGAGGGCGAGGACCGGACTGCCCCGTTCGTCCTCCACCTCGATCCGATGGTGGAGGCTCAGGCGGCCGCGCATGATCTGATCGCACATCATGGCCCTGGCGCCGGCCAGCGCCGCGGCCCGGGCGGCCTGCGCGTCGGCCAGCTCGAGCCCGTCCTCGTCCTTGACGACGACGTCGTCGATGACATGAAAAAAGAAACGCGGCATCCCCACCCCTATGCATTTGCGAAGGGGAGGGGCCATTACCTGGTTTAGGAAATCAGTGTTTGATCCAGGTTGGCCTGTCGAGTTGGCGTTCCATGTGGAGGTAGTTCGGATTGAAGCCCGACGCCTTCTCCAGCGCCCGATAATCGTGGATCGTGAGCAGCCCCTGGCGGAAGCTGATCAGATCCTCGGACCGCAGGCGCTGAAGCACCCGATTGACGTGGACGGAGGTGAGGCCGAGCGCGTCGCCCATCTCCTCCTGGGTGAGCGGAAGGTCGAACCGGTCGCCGTTGACGAGGCCGATATTCTTCATCCTGACATAGAGCTCGCAGATCAAATGGCCGAGCGCCTCATAAGCTTCGCGCCGGCCGATGTTGACGATCCAGCTTCGAAGCACCGCCTCGTCGACCAGGGTCGACCACCAGAAGGCCTTGGCGAGCGAAGGCCGCCCGGTCAGCTCTTCCATCTTGCCGCGGGGAACGAAGGCCACCTTGGAGCGGGTCAGAGTCGCGATGCCATGATCCATCTCGCCCAGGATGGTGACGTGAAGGTCGCAGAAATCGCCCGGGATGAGGAAGGCGGTAATCTGCCGCGCCCCGTCGGGCAGCAATTTGTAGCGCGCCGCCCAGCCCTCCACCATCAGGTGGACATGGTCGGGACGGTCGCCTTCGCGGATGATGCTTCGGCGCGCCCCGATCTCGCGGGGATCGGCATAGAGGGAGTTGAGAGCGTCGCGGTCCTCCTCCGGGAGGCGGCCCCGGGTCTCAAGCTTGGCTACCAGGGGAGTGTCGAGGGCCCTGTCTGCGAGCTTCTGCTGGGTTCCGGCCATGACCTCCGATACAGCATCGGCGGAACCGCCGCCATGACAAACAGCATCAGAAGCTAATTTATGTTAGATACCGGACGGCTATCGCAGGTGAAATACTTGTCCGCCATCCTGGGCTAGAAGGGCATCATCACCGGTAGATCATACGGGCACCGGTGGCCGAGAGAATTTTTTGCTCCCGCCCTTCCAGCCGCGGAGAGCAAAATGGCCGTCCCTGAAGGTATCGAGCGCGTGCTGCGAAGGCTAGAAACGCGCGGCCCGCTCGACGACGCGGATCGCGCCGCGGTTCGAGCCCTTCCCTTCAGTGCCCGAACGCTCGAGCCCGCCGGCTATCTGGTCCGCGAAGGCGAGCCGCCGGAAACGTGCGCGCTGCTGTTCAGCGGCTTCGCCTTCCGCCACAAGGTGACCGGCGTGGGCGAGCGCCAGATCATGGCCGTCCACATGCGGGGCGAGTTCCTCGACCTCCAGAACAG
Organism: Allosphingosinicella sp.; assembly: GCA_030146745.1. The sequence goes on from JASLBD010000036.1 coordinate 2,131, forward strand.
CTTCCTCGAGGTCGCCGATCACAACGTCCAGGCGCTGACCCGCTGCGAGATCGCCTCGGTGCCGGTGACGGCGCTTCGAACCCTCACGTTCGACCGGCCGAGGGTGGGGCGGGCGATGTGGATCGAGACTCTGATCGACGCCGCCATCTTCCGCGAATGGATCGTCAACGTCGGGCGGCGGGATTCGATCAGCCGGATCTCCCATCTGCTCTGCGAGTTCGCGCTCAGGCTGCAAGCGGCCGGGCTCGCCAAGGAGCATCGCTACGAAATGCCGATGACCCAGGAGCAGATCGCCGACTGCACCGGCCTCACCCCCGTCCACGTCAACCGGGTGCTGAAGGAGCTTGGCCGGATGGGCCTGATCGAGCGCGACAAGCGCGCCGTTGCGATCGTCCAGTGGGAGCGGCTCCAGCATATCGGCGACTTCAACACCCGCTATCTTCACCTCGAGGCCGGCGGTCCGACCAACATCGCCTCGGCGCGCTGACGGGCGTTTCCCACGCGCGACCTTCCGGCCTCTTCCCCTCTCCCGTCTTTACGGGAGAGGAGGGGCCCGCCGCGAAGCGGTGGGAGGTGAGGGTCTGTAGTCCGGACTCAGCAAGACCCTCACCTCCCAAGCCTTCGGCTTGGGCCCCTCCTCTCCCGCGAAAAGCGGGAGAGGGATTCTTACGATCCTTGTCGCTAGCCCCGGCGAACCGCCCGAAAAACAACTAAATTTTTGCGTTTAATCTAGATAAAAGTACAGCTCCCAACCGCTGCCTATGAATGCACGGTGAGGGGGCAACCGGACGGAAGCCGAGGCCGGACGCCCCTTTTGCCGTGGGGACAAGGAGTTGCCGTGCCGGACATGCATCCGACCTTCGAGAAGATGGTCCGCCGCCTCGAGCGCCGGTCGCCGCTGAGCCAGGCCGACCGGGAAGCCTTGCTGGGGCTCCCGTACAATTTGAAGAAGCTGCCCGCCAACGGCCACATCGTCCGCGACGGCGACATCCCCGAATTCTGCACCTTGCTCCTCTCCGGCTTCGCCTATCGCTACAAGCTGACCGGCGAGGGCGGGCGGCAGATCATCTCGCTGCACTGCGCGGGCGAGTTCCTCGACCTCCAGAACAGCTTTCTCGGAGTCGCCGATCACAGCGTCCAGATGCTGACGGAGGGAGAGCTCGCCTTCATCCCGCCCGGCACGATCGAGCAGCTCGCGCTCTCCAATGCCGCGATCGGACGGGCGCTGTGGATCGACAGCCTGATCGACGCCGCGATCTTCCGGGAATGGGTGGTCAATGTCGGCCGGCGCGACAGCCGGGCTCGGGTCGCGCATCTGCTCTGCGAATTCTCGCTTCGCCTCGAAGCGGCGGGACTCGCCAGCAACCACACCTACGAGCTTCCCATGACCCAGGAGCAGCTCGCCGACGCGGTCGGGCTGACCTCGGTCCACGTCAACCGGGTGCTCAAGCAATTGGGCGAGGAAGGGCTGATCAGCCGCGACCGCCGGGCGATAGTGATCCGCGACTGGAACCGGATGCGCCAGGCCGGCGACTTCAACGAGCGCTATCTGCACCACGACTCGAGCGGAACGCGGGAAGCCGCCTGAGCCTCCGTCATTCCGGCGAGGCCGGAATCCATGAACATCGTCCGGCGCGAAACCGACGTGAACCGTGTTCATGGATCCCGGATCAAGTCCGGGATGACGGACATGAGGATGACGGGTCCCTGATCCATGTACTAGCGCACCCGCACCAAATGGGGGAAGCTCGAGTCGTTGTAGAGTATCACCCCGAGTCGGGGAATCGGCCTAATGTCCCGCCAGGATCGAATCAGCCACCATGTGGACCGCGCGTTCGAGGAGCTCGACCGCGCCCGAAGCGCCGCGTCGCCCGAAGCGGCGATGGCGCACCTCGCTTTGTCGGAGCTCCACCTCGGCCGGATGAAGGCGCTCAGCGACGCGCCCGAAAGGCCGGTCCTGCGCCTCGTCGATTAGGAAAAGCCTAAGTTAATCATAATTTTAGCGGAACTTGATCGAGGTCAAGGACGGCGGACCGCGCCCGGATCAAGATGAACCATGGACGACGAAGAGATCAGCTACCATTCCAGCCGCGCCCTGGCCGAGCTCGACCAGGCGCGCCGCTGCGTCGACGTCCACGCCGCGCGCCGCCACCTCCAGCTCGCCGAGCAGCATCTCGACCGCATGCGCAGCCTGTGCCGCGGCGCCGCGGCGACCGATCCCGCCCCGCCCGGGCTGGCGTGATCTTGCCTCCCCATGCTGCGCATGGGGAGGCAGTTACATCGTCCCCAGCGCCGCCTCGACCGCCTTCAGGAGAGTCTCCACCCGATAGGGCTTCGCCACCCAGCCGAGCGGCCGCGCCGGCGCCGCCCGGGCGCGGACCTGGGCGTCGCCGTTGGCCGTGGCGAAGAGCGAACGGATGCCGAGCGTCCGGTAAATCTCCAGGGCGGCGTCGACCCCGTCGCGGGCGCTGGCGAGGCGGATGTCCATGACGACCAGGGCCGGCCGGCGCTCAGCCGCGAGCGCGACTGCTTCCTCGGCGGTGGCGGCGATCCCGGCGACCTCGTAGCCGGCCTCCGCGAGACCCGTCTCCATCTCCATTCCGACCAGGAAGTCGTCCTCGACGAGCAGGATGCACGGGCTCGATGCCGGCGAGGCGTGCGGCTCGGGAGCGGAGGATTCGGCCGCGGAGCCGAGGCCCGCGCCGCCCTCGCCCCCGCCTTCGACCGGCACGGCTTCGGCGCTCGTTGGTCGACTCGTGAACATGGCTCGGCCCGCTTACGCCGGAGCGCCGGGCGGGCCGGGAAATTCCACCACGCAACGCGCGCCGCCTCGCCGCTCGACCCGGAAGCGGCCGCCGATCTGGCGCGCCAGCCCGATCACCAGGCCGAGGCCGGACGATCTGCGGCGGACCTCGCACAGGTCGAAGCCCGGCCCGTCGTCCTCGACCGACAGGACGAACCGGTCGTCCGCCTCGGCGAGGGCGACCCTGATCGTTCCGAGTCCTTCCGGATCGGAGCCGTATCTGGCGGCGTTGCCGACGAGTTCGTTGAGGATCAGGGCGAGCGGGACCGCGGCGTCGTTGGCGAGCTTGCCGGCTTGCGAATGGAGCTCGAGGCGGACCTTGTCGCCCCAGGCGCCGGTCGCGGCGGCGCAGACGGAGGTCATGAAGGCGGCGCTGTCGAAGCGGTTGAGATTGTCCGACTGGTAGAGCGCGGTCTGGGCCGCCGCAATCGCCGCGACCCGCCGCGACGCATCGTCGAGCGCCAGGCGCGCATCCTCGCTGTCCGTCTCGCGCCGGGCCGCCGCGAGCAGGGCGTAGAGCATCTGCATGTTGTTCTTGATTCGGTGGTTGAGCTCTCCGAACAGCAGATGCTGCCTCGTCTCGGCCTCCTTGCGGTGGCCGATGTCGACCAGCACGTTGACCGCTCCGGCCATCGCTCCGGCCCGGTCGAACAGAGGCGTCGGATAGGGGATGAAGGGCACACGGCTGCCGTCGGGCCGCTGCGCCACCGCCTCGGCGCCGCGCACCGGCCGCTGCTCCTCGAGCGCGATCGCCATCGGGCATTCGTCATGCGCCAGCGGAGTGCCGTCCGGGCGGAAGAGCTTCCAGCTCACGCACCATTTGTCGTCGCCGAGGGCGGGGCGGCGGCCCGACATCTCGACGGCGGCTTCGTTATAATAAGTGATCCGGCCCTCGGCGTCGGTCGTGTAGAGCGCGACCGGAAGGGCGTCCAATATGTCCCGAAGCCGGCGCTCGCTCTCGCGGGCGGCGCGGTCCTCGCGCATCCGCTCGGTGACGTCGTGGAAGCAATTGACGGCGCCGACGATGTTCCCGCCGGAGTCGCGAAGCGCCGTGATATGCACCATCGCGGCGATCCGGCTCCCGTCCGGCCGCTCGATCGCGACCGTGCGGCCGTCGACGCTCTCGCCCGTGCGCAGCGCGTGGGCGATCGGGCTCTCGCCGTCCGCAACGGGCGCGCCGTCGAGCCCGTAGACCTTGCCCGCCTCGGCGAGCCGGTCGGCCTTTTCACCGATTTCGGGCGAGCGGCCCCACAGCTCCGCCGCCCTGGAGTTGAACCAGCGGATCCGGCCGGAAGCGTCGCTGGCGTAGACGGCGAGGGGCAGGAACTCGATCAGCGCCGGCGGCGAGGCGAGCAGAGGCTCAGGGTCGAGAGAGGCAAAAGCATTGTGCAGGCCGCCAACGGCGCTCGTATCGGTCATTTCTCTCTTTCGCCCCTCCGCGGCTTCGGCCGGCGGGTGCATAACCTGAGTTAAAGGGTTCATTCCGGATTAAGTTCCGTTGGCGGCACCCGGCTGAAAATTTCCTGATCCAGCGAAATTCCGGCGGCGGTGTGCATCACCGCCGACGTATCGATCTCGACAATGCCGCAGTGGACGAGATTCCACTCTTTCGGTGCAGGCGAACACCGTCACCGTCAGCGGCGACGTCCACTGTCGCCCCCAAATCGACGGCCTGCTTCGCTGCCGCGGACGGCCTCACCCTATCCGGCGGATCCACGATATCGAGGTCGAACGCGCAATCGGGCTTATGGGCCGCGGATCTCGTCGTCATAAAAATGGGATCCGTCACGCAGCCGCAAGGGCCCGGTTGTCATCACGACCTCTAGCCGCGCTTCTCCCCCTCCTCTATGTGGCGGCAATGGACAGAAGCTCATTCTCGCGCCCCTCGTGGACGGCCCTGGCGGCGGCCGCCTTGCTCGCCGGCTGCGCCTCAACGCCGGAGGAGCGGTCGGCGTCCGACGCGGGGCCCGCCGCCAATTCCCGCTATTCCTTCTGGCGCCCGGCGCCGGTGGTCGACGCGCCCGATCCGACCAACGTGGTCCAGGAGGCCCCCGCCGAGGCGTGGCGGCCGGTCGATCCGTCAAACCTTCTCGTCATCGACTTGAAGGAGGGCGGCCGGGTCGTCATCGAGCTCGCGCCCGATTTCGCGCCCGTCCACATCGCCAACGTCCGGGCCTTCGCCAAGGCGGGCTGGTGGAACAACGCCTCGATCTACCGGGTGCAGGACAATTACGTCTCCCAATGGGGCAATGGCGACGCCAAGACCGAGCTTCCCGCCGGCGTCGTCCGCCAGCCGCCGCACGAATATCACCGTCCGCTCGCCGGGCTTCAGGTTCGCCCCCTCGGATTCCCCGACAGCTATGCGCCGATGGTCGGCCACGCCAACGGCTGGCCGGTCGGCTACGATCCCGAGGAGGGGCGCGCCTGGCTGACCCATTGCTACGGCTATGTCGGCGTCGGGCGGGACCTCGCGCCGGACACCGGCACCGGCGGCGAGCTCTATGCGGTGATCGGCCATGCGCCC
>JASLBD010000066.1 GCA_030146745.1 Allosphingosinicella sp.
CTGCGACATCGCACGCGCCCCGTCCTCTTCGTTGAGCTCGAAGGTCCGCCGCCCGACCTCGGCTCCGCGGAAATCGGCCTCGATCATCTGCAGGCGCTCGAGCTGCGGGGTATCCGATTGCTCGACTTCGGCGAGCGCCCAGGCCGAGGCCGCGGCGATGAACATCGCCCGCTTCATCTTCGTTGGATCGAGATTGCCCGGTACGTCCCTGTTGGTGTGGATGTAGATGTCGGGCCAGTCCGACACGTAGATGACCGGGATGCGCCAGCTGCCCTCGCTCCAGACCTGATGGTCGGAGCCCTCGGAGAAGCCGCCGATCCTGGCCCGGAGCGGGTTCTTCGTGCCTTCCGGGTCGAGCAGCGGGAAGTCCGCCTCGCCGCGCACGGCGTAGCGCGAGGCGTGGGCGTCGACCCAGCGCGCCATGGCGAAGCCGACGCCCGAGACGAAGCTCGGCAGGCTCGGCGGAGAGCCCTCTACGCCGAGGGTCCCCTTCGTGACCTCCGTATTGCCGCCGATCATGTCGAGGTGGATCGTCGCCAGCGTCCGCCGGGCGAATTCCGGCTTCGCGTTGAGCAGGGCGATCGTGCATTCTATCTCGCACGGCCAGATGAAGCGCAGGGTCCGCTGCGGCTGCGGCAGCCGCCCTTGCGCGACCAGCCGCTGGAAAGTGCGGGCGATCTCGAGGATGCCCGAGCAGCCGCTGGCATTGTCGTTGGCGCCCGGCGAGGGATGGTCGAGGTGGCAGGAGAAGAGGATCTCCTTCGACCGGTCCTTGCCGGGGATGATTGCGGTCGGGATCAGATAGGCGCCGGGAGTCCGCCCCGCCTTCACTTCGGCCCGCAGCCGCACGGTCTCCCCCTTGGCCAGCCGCGCCTGCCAGGAGCGGGCCCGGGCCGGCGGGATCATGAAGGCGAAGGTCGGATCCTCCCAGGTGCTGAGATGGCCCCAGCGGACCAGGCTCTCGTCCTCGCCCCACCAGGCCGAGCGCTGGTTCTGCGCCCAGGAGACGATACCCGCCGCCCCCCGCTCCGTGACCGCCAGCTTCGCCGCCGCCTCCGGCTGGCCGGAAATCAGGACGAGCTTCCCGCGTACGTCCTTGCCGGCATAATCGGCTGCCGAGCTGCCGGTGCCGACGTCGACCAGCTCCGCCTCGGCCCGGCCGCCGACGCTGTCCTGGGCGAGGCTGATCGGCTGGTCGGCCCAGGAAGCGACCCGTTCGGAGTCGCGCCAGCGGCCTCCCTCCTGCCGTTGCTCCCACAGCTCCGCGAAGCTGGCATTCCAGGCGGGACGCGAGCGCTGCGCGCCGTAGAAGATCTTCCCGTCCGCCGGTAGCGAGATGAGGTCGACCTCTTTCAGTCCATATTCGCGTAGCCGGTCGCGGATCAGCTCGGCCGCGGCGCGATAGCCTTGCGAGCCCCGCATCCGGTGGTGGAGCGACAGGGCCTGGACGGTGCGCTTGGCCGACGCTCCTGAAATCTCCGACGCCAGCGCCTCCGTCTCGGCCGCGGTCAGAAGCGGGGCGGCCTTCTGCGCGGCCGCCGGAGCGGCAGCGATCAGCAGGAGCGCCGCGAAAGCCTTCATCGGGCGAACCGCCGGAAGAAGCTCTGCCGGCCCCACGAAGGCCGCTCCGGAGCGTTGGCGACGCGCAGGGCCAGCTCACCGACGAAATCGTGAAGCCTGATGGCGTCCGCCTTGGCGACCGGCTGGGCGAGGTCGTCCGACGGTGCGTGATAGCGAGTCGAGCGCCATTGCCGCTCGATCTGGGCCTCGGGATCCTGGGGGCCGAAGCCGAACTTGAAGGCGAGCGCCGGCACGCCCTCGCGGATGAAGCTGTACTGGTCCGAGCGGACGAAACTGTTCCGGTCCGGGAAGGGATCCGGCACCAGCGGCAGCCCCATCGACTCGCCGACCGCCGCCGCCGTGGCGCCGAGGCTGCTCTCGTCGGCGCCCAGCGCGGTCACGCTCTTCAGCGGGAAGATCGGAAGGGCCATGTCGAAATTCATGTTGGCGACCATTGAGGGCTTGTGGACGGTCGGGCGGAGCGCGAAATAACGCGAGCCGAGCAGCCCCTTCTCCTCGGCGGTGACGAAGACGAAGAGCATGGAGCGTTTCGGCTTCACCCGCCGCGCCTTGTAGCTTCGGGCGATGTCGAGCAGCCCGGCGACGCCCGCGGCATTGTCCATCGCGCCGTTGTAGAGGCCGTCGCCGTTGATCGGGCGGCTGACTCCGAGATGGTCGAGATGGGCGGAGAAGACGACATGCTCGTCCTTCAGCCGGGGATCGCTTCCCGGCAGCCGGGCGACGACGTTGGACGAGGTGACCGGGCGGTGGCGCATCGCGACGGCGGCGCGCAGCAACGGCTTCAGGTCGAATTTCGGAAGCGGCTTCGAGGCGTCGGCCAGCGCCGAAATCTCCGCGAAGGTGCGGCCGGAGCCCGTGAAGAGCTGCTCGGACGATTCGGTATTGAGGGCGGCGCTGAAGAACTCGGTCTTGACGTCGCGGAGCTCCGGGTCCGCAAAATACATTCCGGACTGGCCGGCCTGCGCCATCGCGCGCGACCAGGGCACTTCCACCGCCTTGGCCGTGGTCAGGGAGAGCAGGCCGGCCGCGCCCCTTTCGGAGAGCAGCCTCGCCCGGTCGCGGCGGGCGTGCGCCTTGAGCGCTCCCGAGATCTCGGCCGGGCCGCCGCTGACGACGACCGCGATCTTGCCCTTGAGGTCGACTCCGGCGAAATCGTCATGCCCGACCTCGGGGATGTGGAGGCCGTAGCCGACGAAGACCAAGGGCGCCTCGACCCGCTCGGGCCGCCGCCCGTCGCCGCGGCCGATGATGAGGTCGCCGGGGATGGAGAGCGAAGTCTCCCGTCCGCCCGCGACCAGGGCCGCGCTCGATCCGGCCGGGTCGACGAACTGCTCCTCGAAGGCCACCGGCTGGAAGAAGCCGTCCGTTCCGGCCGGCTCGAGGCCGATCGCCTGGAGCTGCGACACAACGTAATCGGCGGCGCGTTGATAGCCGGCGGTTCCGGTCAGCCGCCCTTCCATGTCGTCGGCGGCGAGCGTGGAGACGTCGGCCCACCAACGCTCGGAGCGCTCGGCGGCGGTCGGAGGCTCGGGGATTGTCGCGCAGGCGGCGAGGAGGAGGGCGGCGAAGAGCGGGGCGAGACGCATCGGTTACTCCGGCGGCAGGGAACCCCTTCCCCTTGTCTCCCTGCCGCCGCGATGTCCAGCCGGTCGGCCCCTCTCTCGTCATGCCAGCGAAGGCTGGCATCCATTCGGAGTCAGCATGGACCCCAGCCTTCGCTGGGGTGACGGGTGGGGCTACCAGACTCGCACCCGCTCCCCGGGCGCCAGATAGAGCTTGTCGCCCGGCTTGACGTCGAAGGCCTTATACCATTCGTCGATGTTCCTCAGGGTGCCGTCGACCCTCCAGCGATAGGGGGAGTGGGGATCGGAGACGAGGATCATCCGCATCAGCTCATCCCTGACCTTGCCGCGCCATCCCTGCGCCCAGGCAAGGAAGAAGCGCTGGTCGCCGGAAAGGCCGTCGAGCACCGGCGCCTCCTTGCCCTTGAGCGAGGCGTGATAGGCGTCGAGGGCGATCCGGACCCCACCCTGGTCGCCGATGTTCTCGCCCAGCGTAAGCTTGCCGTTCACCTTCATTCCCGGCGCACCTTCGTAGGCGCTATATTGATCGGCGAGCTTCCCCGCCTCGGCGGTGAATCGAGCGGCATCCTGCGGCCTCCACCAGTCGCGCAGCCGGCCGGCCTCGTCGAACTGGCGGCCTTGGTCGTCGAAGCCGTGAGTGATCTCATGGCCGATCACCGCGCCGATCGCCCCGTAATTAACCGCCGGATCCGCCTTGGGATCGAACATCGGCGCCTGAAGCATCGCGGCGGGGAAGACGATCTCGTTGCCGAGCGGGTTGAAATAGGCGTTTATCGTCTGAGGCGTCATCAGCCACTCGTCGCGGTCGACGGGCTTTCCGATCCGGTTGAAATAATAACGTGTGGTGAAGGCGCCCGCGCGCTTGACGTTGCCGTAGAGGTCGTCCGGCCTGAGCTCGAGGCCGGAATAGTCGCGCCACTTGCTCGGATAGCCGACCTTCACCCGCTGCCTGGCCAGCTTGTCGAGCGCGGCGGCGCGTGTTTCCGGGGTCATCCAGGCGGCGCCTTCGATCCGCGCCCGCATCGCCGCCTGCAGGTTGCGCACCATCTCCTCCATCTTCGCCTTGGACGAGGCGGGGAAGTGGCGGGAGACATATTCCTGGCCGAGCACCTCGCCCAGCACCCCGTCGACCAGGTTGACGCCCCGCTCCCAGCGCGGCCGGTTCTGCTGCTGGCCGCTGATCGCGCGGGTAAAGGCGAACCTGTTCTCGACGAACCGCTTGGACAGATACGGGGCGGCGTCGTTGACGATGTGAAACGCCTCCCAGGCCTTGAGCGTGTCGAGCGGAGTTTCGGCGAAGATCTTGGCAACCTTCGGCACGGCGGTATCCTGGGTGACGAGGAGCTGCTCGACCGGCGGAGCTCCGACGCCCGCGAGGAAGGCGGTCCAGTCGAAGTCGGACGCATGGGCGCGAAGGCCCGCGAGACTCATCTGCTTGTACATCTTCACCGGGTCGCGCTGCTCGACCTGCGACCAGCTCGCCTCGGCGATCCTGGTCTCGAGCGCGATCACGGCCTTGGCGGCCGCCGCCGCGTTTGCCCAGCCGATCAGCCGGAGGGTGCGCTCGACATGGCCGGCATAGGCCTCGCGCTGCGCCTTGAACTGATCGGTGAGGTAATAGTCCCGGTCGGGCAGGCCGAGCCCGCCGATACCGATGCCCGTCATATAGAGGTTGGTGCCTTTCGGATCCGGGCTGACCCCGAAGCTGAAGACGCTGGTTCCGAAGCTGCCGGTCGTTGCCCCCATCAGCCGGGCCATATCGCTCTTCGAGGCGGCCGCTTTGACGGCGGCGAGATCGGCGGCGAGGGGCGACCCGTCGAGTTTTTCCAGCCCCGCCTCGTCCATGAAGCTTGCGTAGAGAGCTCCGACCTGGCCGGCGCTTTGGGTCGAGGGGTTGCGGGCGCTGTCTTCGACCACCGAGCGCAGCTGCGCCTGGGTGAGCAAATGGGTATCGAGCGCTATTCCGGCGAGCGGCTGGTCGGCGGGGATCTCGGCCGTCTTGTACCAGCCGCCATTGGCAAAATCGAAGAAGCTGTCGCCCGGCTTCACCGAGGCGTCTCGGGCGCTGAGATCGACTCCCCAGCTTCCGAATTTTCTCGGCGCCGGCGCTTGCTTCGCCTGGGCGGCGAGCGGGGCCGGGAGGGAGGCGGCGGCGATGGCCAGGGCCGCGGCCGAGGCAGCGAGAAGCTTGAGGCTCTTCATCGGATCATTCCTTTCTTTCAGGCGAGGCTTGGGCGTCGGCTGCCGGACGCCCGGTCAGCGGTTTCGGTTTTTCTGCTATGTCGTGAGCGGCTTACCGGCCGCTTCGGCCGTCCTTAGAGCCGGGTCGCGGCAATCAGGGCGTCGAAGCTCACCGCTCGGACCGAACCCATTTTCGAGATCCGTACCGAGGCTCGTGCCTCGACGGATCCGAGCTGGTGCATGGAGACGAGCGGTGCGAGCACCAGTGCGAGCAAAGCCAGTGCGATGAGATTCCTGATCATGACCTTGTCCTAGCGAAATCGGTAAAAGGTGCCGGCGAGCACAAGGCTCAGCCAGAAGAGGAGGAAGAGCACCCAGTGAATCGGCTCGGGCGCGAGGTCCCCCCTCCACAGCACGTACCAGATTGGATAGACGACCATCAGCACGGTGCCCGCGAAGCTCACCGTCTTGTAGCCCACCTGCCGATCGAAATCGTCCGCCACACGGTTGAGGAGCAAGCCGCCGCCGACCATTGCGGCGAGATAGAGCCCGATCAGGGCCGCCACCAGAGCGGGCGACCAGATCGCGGCCCGGCTCTCCGCCAGAGCGGCTCCGTCCTGATAGCCGACGTAGAAACCTGGAATGAGGCCCGCCGCGGCGAAGCCAGCTATGATCAGCCACCTCTTGCGCCTGCGCGCCTCCTCGTGGCGCTCTCCCTCCCCGCGCGGCGTGCTATCGCGCATCGCCGGAGCCCCCGAAGCCGTCATCGAATATCTCCTCGATCGGGACGCAGAACAGGCGGCTGAGCTTGAAGGCGAGCGGAAGCGACGGATCGTATTTCCCGGTCTCGATGGCGTTCACCGCCTGGCGCGAGACTCCGAGCCGGCCGCCAAGCTCCGCCTGGCTCCAGTCGCGCTCCGCCCTCAAGACCTTCAACCGATTCTTCACATAGCCCTCAATGTCCACCGCATTTGCCTCGTCCCGCCGGCAGCCCGTCCGCCGGCTATGGCGACTCGATAGGGCCGCCCTGACATTATGTCAAGTTCCCATGACATAAAGTCAGGGTAAGAGCGCATAATGCCATCCTTCATGGCACGATCTCCTCCCTTGCACCGTCACCCTGAACTTGTTTCGGGGTCCAATTCTCCACCCGGAGGGGGCCCGTCGCTGGACACTGAAACAGTTGGGCGACGATCTCCCGGCCCGGCTCGGCATCCGTCTCACCGCATACGGATGAACTCCCTTATGTCTCTCGAAAGCTTCGTCCGGTCCTCGTCGCGAACGTACATGTGGCCGGAGCCGTAATATGCATAGACGATCCGGTCCTGCGGGATGCCGGTGCGGGAGAGGGAATAGTCGGCCTCCTTCGCCGCGGCAGGCGGGGTATCCTGCCCAGCGCGGGCGCGGCGTGAGCGAGAAGGGACGCGGCGAGCAGGATCTTCTTCATCGGCCGAGCTATCGCACGCGTTCCGGCCGAGTCAAAGCGCTTGCCCCTCCCCGTCGCGGCTGCGACTTTCCGGACATGCGCCTGCGCATCGCCACGCTTGAGGATTCCGACGCCGTCTCGTCGGTGCTGACCCCCTCCTATGCGCAGCTGATGGCGGCCGCCTACCCACCCGACCTGCTCGCCCGCACCCTGCCGGCGATCACCCGCGCCAATCCGGCCTTGCTGGAGTCGGGCCGCTATTACCTCGTCGAGGCGGCGACCGGCGAACCCGCCGGCTGCGGCGGATGGAGCGCCGATCCGCCCGGGCGCAAGGACGAGGATCCGGAGCGCGCCCACATCCGCCACTTCGCCACCCACCCCGACTGGACCCGGCGCGGAGTCGGACGCCTTCTCTACGATCGCTGCGCCGCCGACGCCGAGGCCGCCGGCTTCACGATGTTCGAAGCTTGGGCGAGCCTGAACGGCGAATCCTTCTACGCCGCCCTCGGCTTCCGGCCTCTCGGGCGGATCGAGACGCAGATGCCCGGCGGGGTGCTGTTCCCGGCAATCCGGATGGAACGGGCGATTTAGCGCCCGCGTCGGATTATCGGCTTCCCGGCTTTCGCCGGAATGACGGGGAAGCGCCTTCGCGTCGCCTTCCCCTATCCCGCCGCCTCCACTAAAGCGGCGGCCATGGACCTGACCCATCTCGGCCGCTCCAGCCCGCTTCCGGCGTCGCCGGAGGAGGCGAAGCTCGACTATGTCGCCAACCCGCGGCCGGGCAGGCCCTATCTCGTCCGCTTCACCGCGCCGGAATTCACCTCGCTCTGCCCGGTCACCGGCCAGCCCGATTTCGCCCATCTCGTCATCGATTATGCGCCGGGGCAGACCATCGTCGAATCCAAGTCGCTGAAGCTGTTCCTGACGGCCTTCCGCAACCATTGCGGGTTCCACGAGGACGTAACGGTGGGCATCGCCGAACGGCTGGTCGCGGAGATGAAGCCGCTGTGGCTTCGGATCGGCGGCTATTGGTATCCGCGCGGCGGGATTCCGATCGACGTCTTCTGGCAGTCGGGCGAGCCGCCCCGGGGCCTGTGGGTTCCCGCCCAGGACGTGCCCGGCTATCGCGGGCGGGGCTGACGCGCCTACTTCTTCGGGGACAGCAGGCCCTGAAGAAGGGTCTCCGCTTCGGTGTCGCCCGCCGCCTGCGCCTTCCTCAGCCAGGCAGCCGCCTGGTTCGGATCGCGCTTGACGCCGGCCCCGTCCGCATAGGATTGGCCCAGGAAGCGCATCGCTGCGGGGTCGCCCAGATCCGCCGCCTTGCGATAGAGGCGCACCGCCTCGCGAGCGTCCTTTCGAACGCCAACGCCGGTCTCGTAGAGGATGCCCAGCGCCCCGATCGCCTCGGCATCGCCGGTGTCGGCGATTTTGCGGACCGTGGCGAAGCCACGCTTCTCGTCCTTCTCGACCCCCTCTCCGTTCGCATAAGCGAGGCCGACGAAAAGGCGCCCGGTCGGGTCGTCGAGGGCAGCGGCACGCTCGAACAATCGGAACGCCTCGCTGAAATCCACCTTAACCCCTCTGCCGTTCCGATACAGCAGACCGAGATTGGTGAGGCCGGTCGGATCGTCCAGGTCGGCGGCCCGGCTGTACCATTGCAGCGCCTGGACAGGATCTTTCGGCGGTCCTTGCCCGACGTCGTAGGAATAGCCGACCCGGATCATCGCTCCGGTCGATCCCACTTCCGCCGCGCGGCTCATCCAGCGGAGCGCCGTCGCCCAGTCCTTCTCAACCCCCACGCCCCGGCGGTAGGCATCGCCGAGCCCGAGCATCCCCTCGGCGTTGCCGGCCTCGGCCGCGCCGCGCCAGAGGGCGAAGGCGCGCTTCGGGGCGGCCGCGACTCCTTCGCCATGTTCGAGCATGGCGGCCATTGCCACCACGGATCCCATATGGTCGCCTTCCGCGGCTTTCTCGTACATCCGGAAGGCCTCGCCCGGGTTCTTCGCCACGCCCAGGCCCCAGCGGTGAAGCTCGGCCAGCCCCGCATAGCCGGCCGCCAGGCCCCGATCGGCGGCCTTGCGATACCAGCGCATCGCCTCTCCATGATCGACCTTGGTGCCGAGCCCGAAATGGTGAGCCATGCCGACGTCGACATAGGCCGCATGATATTCCTTCGCCGCCGCCTTCGAATACCAGGACAGGGCCGCCTTCAGGTCGCGCGGGGCGCCGCGGCCATATTCGTACATGGTGCCCATGCTGCGCAGGCATCGTCCCGAGCCGAGATCGGCGCAGCGGCGGAACCAGGCAATCGCCCGAACCGGGTCCCGAGCGACGCCCTCGCCATCGTCATAGGCGGTGCCGAGCAGGTGCATGGCCCCGCCATGGCCCCCTTCGGCGGGCCGACGCGCCAGCCGCACGCCTTCCTCCGCCTCGCGCGGCATTCCGATGCCGAAGAAGTGGTTGAACGCAAGGTAATAGATCGCGGTCGCGTCGCCCTTGTCGGCGCCGTGCCGATAGAGCGCGTTGGCCTTGTCGAGATCCTTGGCGACGCCCGCCCCCGTCTCGTACAATAAGCCGAGGGAAGCGAGCGCGGCGACGTGGCCTGCATCGGCGGCGCGCCGGTAGAGCCGGGCCGCTTCGGCCGGGTCGGCCGCGACTCCGTCGCCGAGTTCATAGGCCTTGCCGAGAAGGTGCAGCGCTTCGCCGTCGCCGGCCTCGGCAAGGGGCCGCGCCAGCGCCACGGCCCTCGAGTGATCGCCGGCCTTCCGGGCGGCGTTCGCCGCCGCGATCGACTGTTCGGCCGGTGCCGCCGCCGTCGGCACCGCCGCCTCGACCCTGGCCGGCGCCGACAGAGCGAAGGCGGCCAGCGCGGCTAGATGGAAAAGCATCCCGAATCCCCCCTGTGCCCGCCGACAATCGCAAAAAGCTCCCCGCAAGACAAATGGTTGATCGGAACCAATTATTGTGGCGAGGGAATGCAGGGCGGCGTGGAGGAGCTTTCTGGCGTGACGAAAATCGCGATCCACGGTGCCGGAGCCATCGGCTGCTTCATCGGCGGCGCCTGGGCCTCGGCGGGCGTCCCGGTCACCTTCATCGGGCGCGAGCGGATCGGGCGGGAGATCGGGGAGAACGGCCTCACCCTCACCGATTATTCGGGCCGGCGGGTGCGGCTGGCCCCGGAGCAGGTGGAGTTCTCGACCAAGGCGAATGCGCTGGCGGATGCCGACATCGTCGCCCTCACCGTCAAGAGCAACGGGACGGCGGCCGCCGCGAAGGAGATCGCCCGCAACGCGAAAAAGGGCGCCCTGGTGGTCAGCTTCCAGAACGGGGTGAGCAACGTCGGTATCCTGCGCTCGGTGCTGAAGACCCGCTTCGAGGCGGTGGCGGGGACGGTGCCCTTCAACGTCGCCGCGCTCGGCCACGGCCGCTTCCACAAAGGCGTCGCCGGCGACCTTCTCGCCGAGGACGTGCCGGCGTTGCGCGCGCTCGCGGAGCGGATCGGCGACGGACCGGCGCGGCTGCTCCTCTCCAGCGACATGCCTGCGATCGCCTGGGGCAAATTGCTCATCAACCTCAACAATGCGGTCAACGCGCTGTCGGGCCGGACCCTGCTCGAGCAACTGAAGGAGCGCGACTATCGGCGAGTCGTCGCCGCTTCCATCATGGAGACGCTCGGCCTGCTCGAGGCGGCCGGGATCGAGCCGGCGAAGATCGGCCCGGTACCGCCGAAGCTGCTCCCCCATGTCATCGCCTCGCCCAACCTCGTCTTCAACAGCCTCTTCCTCAGGATCCAGAAGATCGACACGCAGGCGCGCTCCTCGATGGCCGACGATCTCAAGGCCGGGCGGCCGACCGAAATTGCTTATTTGAACGGCGAGGTCGTGGCCCTGGCGAAGAAGCTCGGGCGCCGGGCGCCTGTCAACGAGGCGATCGTCTCTCTGATCCGCCAGGCCGAGGCCGGGGTCGAACTCCTCTGGGAGCCGGCGAAGCTTCGAGCCCACGTGCTCGAAGGCCACAAGGCGGCACCGATCTTCGGCTACTGAGTTTGACAAGGTCTCGACGGCCCCGCAGGACCTCCGCTACCCTCCCGGTCCGGAGTCCTTCATGCGCCTTTTCGCCACCGTCTCCCTTCTCGCTCTCGCCCTTGCCGGCTGCGCCCGGACCACCGACCAAACGCCCCCCGCTTCCCCGGCCGCCGCGGCGATGCAAGGCGCCCGCCGGATACCGACCCAGCTTCCGGCCGACGTCCGTCCGCTCCAATATACGATAAACGCCACGCCCGATGCCGCGAACCTGCGCTTCACCGCCCGGACCGACATCGACATCCAGGTCCTGCGGGCCACCGACAGCATCACCCTGA
Organism: Allosphingosinicella sp.; assembly: GCA_030146745.1. The sequence goes on from JASLBD010000066.1 coordinate 11,132, forward strand.
ACGCGGCCGACCTCGAATTCGGCGAGGTCTCCCTCGGCGGCGGCGACGAGAACGCGCCCCTGGCACTCAACCCGCGCGACATCGACGTCAGCGAAGAGAAGCAGACCGCGACCTTCCGCTTCGCACGCGAGATCGCCCCCGGCCGGTACCGGCTGACGATCAACTACAAGGGCAAGATCTATACCCAGGCGGCGGGCCTGTTCGCGCTCGACTACGAGGGCGACACCGGCAAGAAGCGCGCCCTCTTCACCCAGTTCGAAGCGCCCGACGCCCGCCGCTTCTTCCCCGGCTGGGACGAGCCCCAGTTCCGAACCCCCTACAATCTCAACGTCACCGTGCCGGCCGACCAGGACGTCGTCGGCAACATGCCGCAGGCGGGGGTCAAGACCAACGTGGGCGGCACGAAGACGGTCACCTTCCAGACCACTCCGCCCATGTCGAGCTATCTGCTCTTCCTCGCCGTCGGCGACTTCGACCGGATCACCACCACGGCGGCCGGGACGGAGATCGGGGTCGTCACCAAGCGCGGCGACGGCGAGAAGGGGCGCTGGGCGCTCGAAGGGTCCGCCCAGATCGTCCCTTGGTACAACGACTATTTCGGAACGCCCTACCCGCTTCCCAAGCTGGACAACGTCGCCGGACCGGGAAGCAGCCAATTCTTCGGAGCGATGGAGAATTGGGGCGCGATCTTCTCGTTCGAGTCGATCCTTCTGGTCGACCCCGCCATCACCACCGAAGCGACCAAGCAGCGCATCTTCGAGGTCGCCGCCCACGAGATCGCCCACCAATGGTTCGGCAACCTCGTCACCATGAGCTGGTGGGACGACCTCTGGCTGAACGAGGGCTTCGCCTCCTGGATGGCGACCAAGGCGACCACCGCCCTCCATCCCGAATGGGATCCCGAGCTCGGCACCGTCTCCGGCCGCGAAGCGGCGATCAACCTCGATTCCGTCTCCAGCACCCATCCGGTGGTGCAGCGGATCAGCACCGTGGAGCAGATCAGCCAGGCCTTCGACGCGATCACCTACCAGAAGGGCGAGGCGGTGATCACCATGCTCGAGGATTATGTCGGCGAGGATTCCTGGCGGCGAGGCGTGCAGGACTATATCCGCACCCACCGGCTGGGCAACACCCAGACCGACGATCTGTGGCGGGCGGTCGAGCGGGCAGCCGGCAAGCCGGTCACCGCCATCGCCCACGATTTCACCCTTCAGCCGGGCGTGCCCCTGATCCGGGTCGAAAATGCCGCCTGCCGCGGCGGCAGGACCGAAGTCGCGCTCCGCCAGGGGGAATTCAGCCGCGACCGGCCGGACAAGGCGGCCGGGGCCTGGCGGGTCCCGGTAATCGCCGCGAGCGTCGGCGGCTCGGAAACGCGCACCCTCGTCACCGGCGGGGCCGGAACGCTCAGCGTCGCCGGCTGCGGCCCCGTCGTCGTCAACAGCGGCCAGACCGGCTATTACCGAACCCTCTATTCCGCGGCACTGCTCGAGCGGCTGACCGCGAGCTTCGCGCGCCTCAGGCCGATCGACCAGATCGGGCTGCTCGCCGACAATTGGGGCCTCGGCCTCGCCGGCTACCAGTCGGCGGCCGAGGCGCTCGACATGGTCGACGCCGTTCCCGCCAACGCCAATCCCCAGGTGTGGAGCCGGGCCGCCACGATCCTGAGCAGCGTCCACAACATGTACGAAAACGACCCCGCCCACCGCGCGATGCTCGCGCGCTACGCCTCGGCGAAGCTGTCGCCGGTGCTCGCCCGGATCGGCTGGACGCCCAGGGCCGGCGAGGCGCCGACGGTGCCGGTGCTCAGGGCGGACCTGATCCGGACTCTCGGCGAGATGGGCGACCCGCGGGTCGTCGGCGAGGCCAACAGGCTTCTCGCCGCCGGCGATCCTCTCGCGACCGCTGGCCCGCTTCGAAGCACGATCCTCGCCGTCACCGCCCGCAACGTCGATTCGGGCGGCTGGGAGCGCCTGAGGGCCCAGGCGCGCGCCGAGCGCAGCCCTTTGATCAAGGCACAGCTCTACCGGTTGCTTGGACGGGCCGCCGATCCGGCCGTGGCGCAAAGGGCGCTCGACCTCGCCTTGACCGACGAGCCGGGCGCGACGACCAGCGCGGGAATCCTCTCGGCGGTGGCCGGCGAGCATCCCGACCTCGCCTTCGACTTCGCCATCCGCAACCGCGAGAAGGTCGAGGGGCTGGTCGACATCTCGTCGCGCTCGCGCTTCCTGGCCGGCCTCGGCGGCGGCTCGGCCGATCCCGCCATGGTCGCCAAGCTCGAGGATTTCGCGACCCGCTACATGACCCCGCAGTCGCGCGGCCGCGTCGACGTCGCCATCGCCTCGATCCGCGACCGGGTCCGGGTGCGGACGACGCGGCTTCCGGACATCACGCGGTGGCTGGAGGCGAAGGCGGGCTAATTGCCTCCCAGCCGCGAAGCGGTGGGGAGGATCAGGAGGCCAGCCGCATCGTTCGTCGATAAACCCACAGCGCCAGCAGGACGAACAGAGCCGTCCCCCCAACCAGGGCGACGGTCTCGAACCCGTCCCCGACGACGGCCAGAGGCGTGTCGCTCCCCGACCCTGCGACGATTCCGGCGAACACCACCCCCCACAGGCTTTCGCCGACGATGAGGCCGGTTGCGGTGAGGACACCCATTCGCCGCGTGAATTCGGGTTTCTCCCGCCGGTCCCCCCGGCGGTCGTAGTAGAAGCCGATCACCGCTCCGATCACGACCGGGAGGACCGCCGCCATCGGCAGATAGATGCCGATGCCGACGGCGAGCGGCGGCAGACGCAGCGTCTTCGCCCGGCCCAGAGCCCCGTCGAGGAGGACCAGGCCGATTCCAGTGAGCGCGCCGTAGCCGATCATCGTCCAGTTCAGGTTGCCGCCGAGCACGCCCTTGGCGAGGGCGGAGATGAGCGCGGCCTGGGGCGCCGGCAAGGCGTTCGGGCCGGCGCCGGGCATTCCGGCGAAGCCGATGCCGACGTAGAGCACCTGGAGCACCGGCGGAACGACGAGCGATCCGAAGATCACTCCGAAGATCAGGGCGACCTGCTGCCGCCACGGCGTGGCTCCGACCAATTGTCCGGTCTTGAGATCCTGCAAATTGTCGTTCGAGATGGTGGCGATTCCGAAGACGAGGCCGGTGACGATCAGCGCATAGGCGACCAGCGCCTCCGACGTCCCGGCCGGAGTCTCGCGCCCGAACAGGCCGACCAGCATCAGCGACGCGGCGACGACGGAGAGGATGCCGATGCCCGAAACCGGGCTGTTCGAGGCGCCGATCAGGCCCGCCATGTAGCCGCAGACGGCCGCGATCATCAGTCCGATGACGATGACGAAGATCAGGGCTCCGCCGATCAGGAGGACGGCCGAGCCGGCGAGCGGCCCGCCGGCGATCACCGTCCACAACAGCCAGGCGATGGGGGCCAGGATGGCGAGCGAGCCGAAGCCGACGATGGCGATCGGAAGGTCGCGCTCCCCGAGCGCCAGCACCTGGCCGCCGCGCCGGGCCGCGCTCGCCGCCATCGCCGAGCGGATCCCGCGGAGCACCGGCCCGGCGATCTTGAGCAGGGTCCAGACGGCGGCGACTCCGATCACCCCGGCGCCGAAGAAGCGCACGTCGCGGGTAAAGACGGTCAGCGCCCAAGCTTCCGGCCCGCCGGGCAGCGGGCTCTGAGCGGTCAGGATCGGAAGCAGGATCCACCAGCCGATCACCAGTCCGAGGAACATGGCCGCCCCGACCGAGATTCCGACCAGGTGGCCGACCCCCATCAGCGCGAAGGAGAGGCCGCCGGAGATCCCGGTCGCGCCGGCGCCCGCGCGGAACCAGGCCGAAGCCTCGGCGGCGACCAGCCGGGTCTGGGTGAGGATCGCGAAGCCCGCGGAGACGAGGCCGCTCCAGACGAGGACCGACAGTCCCTTGACGCTCTCCTCCTCCCCCGCCCGGGAGTTCGAGCCCACCTGAAGCACCTCGGCCGCGGCACGGCCTTCGGGAAAGGGAAGCGGGCTGTCGACGACCATCGCCCGGCGCAGCGGCACCGAGAAGAGGACTCCCAATATGCCACCGAGCATGGTGATCGCGGCCGTGGTGACGAACGGGAAGCCCTGCCAGTATCCGATCATCACCAGTCCCGGCAGGACGAAGATGATCGCCGCCAGGGTGCCCGCGGCCGAGGCGACGGTCTGGACGATATTGTTCTCGAGGATGGTCGAGGAGCTGAACCAGCGCAGCACCGCCATCGAGATGACGGCGGCCGGGATCGAGGTGGCGAAGGTCAGGCCGACCTTGAGGCCGAGATAGACGTTGGCGGCGGTGAAGACGAGGGTGAGGATCCCTCCGAGCAGGATCGAGCGGACCGTCAGCTCGCGCATTGCCTTGTCCGCCATTCACCTGCCCCCTGATCGACACCGCACCTTGGCCGACCCGCGGAGGAGCAGCAACCGGGTTGCGACCAGGCTTTGCCTCCGCATCGCAAGATGGGGCGGGAGACCATGCGAAGCATGGTGGAGGGGTAATTGGCGCAGGATTCCGAGGATCAAGTGCGAGACGGCGAAAGCCTGCGCCACATTTCATGCGGTCCCCCTTGTATCTTTGGTTTGTGGCAGAAGGGGGGTCGCGGGCTTCCGGGCGCCGCAGGCGGCTCCGCGGGGCCGCCTG
>JASLBD010000106.1 GCA_030146745.1 Allosphingosinicella sp.
CGGGCCGCGGCTCAGGCTCAGCGACTGGACGTTGCGCAAAGGGATCAGCCAGAGCCGCCGGCGCCACACGCCGCGGCTGACGAAGAGCAGGTCGCCGTCGAGGCCGTAGCGATGGTAGCGCCGCTCCAGCGCCGCCGCCACGGCGAGCAGCGGCAGGGCCGCCAGCAGCGCCGGCGCGAAGGGCAGCCAGTAGGCCAAAGCCGCGATTCCGGCGAGCGCCGGCAGCAAGGTCGAGGCGACGCTTCGAAGGATGTGGCGCCTCGACACCTGCACCAGCTCCGGCGGCGGGGGCAGCCGAAGCGGCGCGACCTCGGCCAGGACGGCCTCGATCTCGCTTCGGGTGGCGAAAGGCGCCGCGCTCTGGTGGCCGCCGCGCTCGGTGCCGGCGCCCAAGGTCTGGAAGGACAGGCCAGACCAGCCGAACAGCCCCCGGACGGGCCCGCCGCTGATCTCGGCGAGCTGCACCCGGCGGCGCGAGATGACGGCCTCCTTGCGGGTGAACAGGCCCTGCTCGCGGCGCAGCCGGTCCCCTTCGAGCGAGAGCCGGAAGCCGTAGTCGCGCGAAGCGGTTCGAAGCACGCCGGCCAGCGCCCCGAGCGCCGCGGCCACGAGCAGCACCGCCGCGATCGCTCCGAAGGTCCAGCGGGCGGGCAGATATTCGTCGACCAGACCGACCCAGCGGGCGGGATCGTATATGTCGAACGGCAGGAAGCGGTCGAAGGTCTGGAGGATCGCGAACAGTCCGGCGATGTAGATGAGGGAAAAGTTGAACAGCCCGAACAGGAGCAGCCGCGGCGTCTCCATTGCGAAGAGGATTCGCGCGGCCGGCCCCTCCGTCTCCCGGGCGGCGGCGGCGCCGCCGGTGCGGCCGGCGCGAACCGTCTCGCGAAGGCGATGCGCCTCGGCGAGCGAGACGCTGTCGAGCAGCCCTTCGTCCTTGCCGCCCGCGCCCGTCTCGATCCGCACCTTGGCGAGGCCGAACAGGCGGGCAAGGAAGGTCCGCTCGATGTCGACGTCCTGGACCCGGTCGAACGGAATGCTTCGCCGGTTACGGTTGAGGATTCCGCTCTCGATCACGATCTCGGCCGCTCCGACGCCATATTTGAAACGCCGCCACGCCAGCCACTTCGCCGCGAGAAGGACGATTCCCAGCCCCGCCGCCAGGTACAAGGCTCCGGTCACGCCCAACTTCGAGGAAAAGGCCAAAGCGGCGGGCAGCGCCAGCAGGGTCTGCGGCGCATCCTTGAGGAAGCGAAGCGCGATCGTGCCCGGATGGAGACGGCGGTCGGCACCGTCGCTCATTCCGGCTCCTCGCGCATCCGGCCCCGTATCTCGTCGCGCATCCGCTCGGCGGTCCCGCGGGCGAGGCCCGGCAGGACGATCTGGCTGTGCAGCGTTCCGGCGGTGTGGAGGACGAGGCTGCAGATGCCCAGAGCGCGCTCGAGCGGGCCCTGGCTGACGTCGATATGCTGGACATGGTCGAGCGGGACGACGGTCTGCACCCGGGTCCAGACTCCGCGGCGGACCTGAAGCTCCTCCCCGTCCATTCCATAGCCCCAGGCGCGATAGCGGCGCGGCGGCGCCAGCAGCGCCAGATAGACCAGGATCAGGAGCGCCGGCACGAGCAGCAGGCCGGCCGGGACGGGCGCGAGCCGGTCGACGAAGGCTTCGCCCACCGCCGCCGCCGCCGCCAGGAAGCCGCCGGCCATCGCCCCGCGTATCTGCATCAGCCGAAGCAGTCCCCGGTCCATCGGCGTCAGCGACATGGTCTCCATGGCTCAACCATAAGTCGCCGCCATGCCCGGCGTCCACCATGTCCCCGTCCACATCGGTCGGAAACGCCCCCGCCCGATGACGGCGGGGAGGAACCCGCCTACCGGCGCAGCGTTGAGGCTCCGAAACAAAGCGGAGATGTCCCAATGACCGAGCCAGTTCGCGAACGCGAAACCACAGTCGTCACCACCGATAACGGCGGCGGAGGAGGCGGGACGATCATCGCCGTCGTTCTCCTGATCGCGATCATCGCTCTCCTCTTCTACCTGTTCGGCGGCCAGCTTCTCGGCGGGGCCGACAGCACGACCGACGTCAAGGTCGACGTGACCGCGCCGGCGAAAAGCAGCTGATCGATAATGGTCTTATCGCGGAAGGCGCGGTCGGGCCTTCCGCCAGTAAACCATGGAGAGTGAAAATGACCGATCCCGACCGCGAGCGCGAGATTCCGCGAGAGACGGTGCGCGATACCGAACGGACGACCATCATCCAGACCGACGGCGGCCGCGATCGCGGCGGCGGCGGCGTGATCCTCGCCGTCGTCCTCATCCTGGCGCTTCTCGCAGTGCTCTATTTCGTCTTCAGCGGAAGCCTCAACCGGGCCGCGGACGAGGTGGGAGTCAACGTCAACGTGGAGGCGCCGAACATCGAGGTGCCGGACGTGAACATGCCGGACAAGATCGAGCTGAAGGTGCCCGACGAGATCGACGTCACCACCGACGGCGGCGGCAACAAGGCGCAATAGGGATGGGACGGGTGAATGGCGGCTGACAGAGCTATTCAGAGATTCCTAAACCGAATCAACGCATAAGCACGGGGTCGGTCCGACGATCGACCCCTCGAGTCGCGTAACGAGGGAGGGGCCGGCAGCCGAAAGGCGGCCGGCCCCTGACCTTTTCAGGGTCCTGTCCGGAGCAAGTCCGGAATGACGATATCCGATCAGTCTTTCGCAGGCGCGTTGGAATTGTCGCCGGTCTCGTCCTCGCCCAATTGCCCATGCCCGTGATAGGGCATCTCGGTCTGGCCGCCGCTTCCGGTGAAGCCGTCCTTGCCGGAGTCCTTGCCGCTGTGCGGGTTGGGATAGGGGCCGCCGCCGGAATCGCCGCCGCCCTGCCGTCCGTTGAGCTTGTCGTCGTCCATGGCGCGCTCCTCTCACGGCCTGAATGAGCCGCGGCGCGCGAGGTTCCGAAGCTCAATAGGCCGTGCGCGCCAGCCGCCGCCCCTCGAAAGGCGTGCCCCGGCCCATCCCCACCGGCTGAAGCACCGAGGCGACCGGCCGGCGCTGGCCGATGGCGAGGCCGGCATGGGTGGCCATCACCGCCGCCTCGGCGATGCTCTTCACGCCGAGCTTGGACATGACGTGCGCCCGGTGCATCTCGACCGTCCGGACGCTGATCCCGAGCTCGTGAGCGACCGTCTTGTTGGAGCGGCCGCCGAAC
>JASLBD010000107.1 GCA_030146745.1 Allosphingosinicella sp.
GCGGGGCGCCGCCTCGACCACCACCGTTCCATAGCCGAGACCGGCGATGATCCGGTTGCGCGAGGGGAAATGGCGGGAGCGCGGCTCGACTCCCGGCGGCTGCTCGGAGACGAGGAGGCCGAGCTCGGCGATCGAGCGCTGGCGAGCCTCGTTCTCGGGCGGGTAGAAGATGTCGACTCCGCCCGCGACGACGGCGATCGTGCCGGTCTCAAGCGCCCCGTCATGGGCGGCGGAATCGATCCCGCGGGCGAGGCCCGAGACGACGATCGTGCCCGCCTCGCCCAGCGCCTGGGCCAGCGAGCGCGCGAAGCGGCAGGCGGCGGCCGAGGCGTTGCGCGCTCCGACCATGGCCACGGTGGGCTTGTCGAGCAGGCTTGGGTGGCCCTTGACGATCAGGGCCGGCGGCGCCGTCTCCAGCTCGGCCAGAAGCGGCGGATAGAGGCCCTGGCCGAGGAACAGGTAACGGGCGCCGATCCGCTCCACCCGCTCCATCTCCCGCTCGATCGCCGAGCGGGAGGCGAGACGGGGCGCCCGGCCTCCGCCGCGGGCGGCGAGCCCGGGAATCGCCTCCAGCGCCGCCGCGGCCGATCCGAAGCGGGCGAGCAGCTGGAAATAGGTTATAGGTCCGATATTCTCCGAACGGATGAGCCGCAGCCGGGCGATCTGATCGCCCGACGGCTCAGGCACCGCCACCCACCCGCGACTCGGTGCCGGCGAACAGGCGCGCGATATTCTCCCGGTGCTTCCAGAACACGAGCAGGGTGAAGCCGAGGAAGAGCAAGGCGAGGTCGAAGCGGCCGGCGATCGCCGCCGCGAACGGAGTGACGAGGGCTGCGGCGAGGCCGCCGAGCGAGGAGTAGCGGGTCAGGAACAGAGTGCCGATCCAGGTGGCGGCATAAGCGGCGGGCACCCAGGCGGCGAGTCCGTCGGCGAGCACGAAACCGAGCACTACGCCGGCATAAGTGGCCACCCCCTTCCCTCCCGCGAAGCGAAGCCAGACCGGCCAGAGGTGACCGACCGTCGCGCCGATCGCCGCGAGCTGGACGGTCCCGGGAAACAGCCAATGGGCCAGCAACAGAGCGGCGGCGCCCTTGGCCAGGTCGAGCAGCAGCGTCGCGGCGGCGAGGCCCTTGCGGCCGGTCCTCAAAACGTTGGTGGCGCCGATATTGCCCGAGCCGATCTTCCTGAGGTCGCCGGCGCCGGTCAGCCGAGTGAGCAGGATCCCGAACGGGATCGAGCCCAGCGCGTAGCCGAGGAGCAATGCCAGGATAGGTTCGACGATCGGTTGCATGTCCACGACCCCTGCGGAACTTTAGCAAATCGCGAAGCGGACGCAATGCTTTCATCGAAAGCGATGAACGACGCCGCCTTGCCGCCGTCCGCTCTGCCGCTAAACCGGGCGCGTGACCAGCCATCGTCCCCTCCTCGTCTTCGATTCCGGAGTCGGCGGCCTCTCCGTCCTCGGAGCGATCCGGTCGCTGCTTCCGGCGGCGCCCCTGGTCTATGCCGCCGACAGCGCCGGCTATCCCTACGGCACCAAGCGGCCGGCAGAGATCGAGGCGCGGGTCCCGGCCCTGCTCGGCCGGCTCGCCGAGCGGTTCGATCCGGAGCTGATCGTCATCGCCTGCAACACCGCCTCGACCATCGCGCTCGACGCGGTCCGCGGAGCGCTCGACCTGCCGGTGGTCGGGACGGTTCCCGCGATCAAGCCGGCGGCCGAGCTGTCCAGGACCCGGACGATCGGAGTCCTCGGCACCGAGGCGACCGTGCGCCAGCCCTATGTCGACCGGCTTTCGGCGGAGTTCGCCTCCGACTGCGCCGTCCTCCGCCACGGCTCGGCCGAGCTGGTCGACTTCGCCGAAGCGAAGCTGCGCGGCGAGACCGGGGAGGCCGGAGCCTGCCGCCGCGCCCTGGAGGGCCTGTTCGAACAGCCGGGCGGCGACCGGATCGACACGATCGTCCTGGCCTGCACCCACTTCCCGCTGGTCGAGGAGGATCTCGCCGCGGCGGCCCCGAGGCCCATCCGATTCGTCGACGGCAAGGAGGGAATCGCCCGCCGGACGGCCTGGCTGACCCGCCATCTGGGATGGGCGGGCGAGGCCGGCGAAGGCGTGGCGCTCTTCACCGGCCGGGGCACCGACGTCGAGGCCTATCGCGCCGGCCTCGCCCGCTACGGCCTGACCCGCCTCGAAAGGCTCTAGACCCTCTCCCGCAAGGACGGGCGAGGGTAAAGCTCGGTCTAGCCAATCGGCGTTCAGATCGGCTAATAAGGGTCCAGGGACTCCCGGGGAGCAGGCGTGGACTACAATCGCATCTTTGCGCAGGCCATCGACAGGCTGCATGCCGAAGGGCGCTATCGCGTGTTCATCGACATATTGCGCAACAAGGGGGCCTTCCCCAACGCGCGCTGCTTCGCCGGCCATAACGGCCCCAAGCCGATCACCGTCTGGTGCTCGAACGATTACCTCTGCATGGGCCAGCATCCCGACGTGATCGCGGCGATGGAAGAGGCGCTCCACGACGTCGGCGCCGGCTCGGGCGGAACCCGCAACATCGGCGGCAACACCCATTATCACGTCCAGCTCGAAGCCGAGCTTGCCGACCTCCACGGCAAGGAAGCGGCGCTCCTCTTCACCTCCGGCTACATCTCGAACGAGGCGACCCTCTCCACGGTGGCCAAGCTGCTTCCCGGCTGCGTCATCTTCTCGGACGAACTGAACCACGCCTCGATGATCTCCGGAATCCGCGCCTCGGGCTGCGAGAAAAAGGTCTTCCGGCACAACGACCTCGATCATCTCGAGGAATTGCTGGCGCAGGCGGACCCGGAGGCGCCGAAGCTGATCGCCTTCGAGAGCGTCTATTCGATGGACGGCGACGTCGCCCCGATCGGCGCCATCTGCGACCTGGCCGACAAGTACAGCGCGATCACCTATCTCGACGAGGTCCACGCCGTGGGAATGTACGGCCCGCGCGGCGGCGGAATCTCGGAGCGCGACGACGTTGCCCGCCGCGTCACGATCATCGAGGGTACGCTCGGCAAGGCTTTCGGAGTGATGGGCGGCTATATCGCGGCCGACCGCAATATCGTCGACGTGGTCAGGAGCTATGCGCCCGGCTTCATCTTCACAACCTCGCTCTCCCCGGTGCTGGTCGCGGGGGCGCTGGCCAGCGTCAGGCACCTCAAGGCCTCGTCGGCCGAGCGCGAGGCGCAGCAGGCCAATGCCGGGCGGCTCAAGGGGATATTCGAGGCGGCAGGCCTGCCGGTGATGCCGTCGACCACCCACATCGTTCCGCTGATGGTCGGCGACCCGGTCAAGGCCAAGAAGATCAGCGACATCCTGCTCGCCGAATATGGCTGCTACGTCCAGCCGATCAATTACCCGACCGTGCCGCGCGGCACCGAGCGCCTGCGCTTCACCCCCGGCCCGCGCCACGACGAGGCGATGATGCGCGAGCTCGCCAAGGCGCTCGTCGAGATCTGGGACCGGCTGGAGCTTCGCGCGGCCGCCTGAGGCTGCAAGGCCGTCATGCTGAACTTGATTCAGCATCCAGCGACGAGCCGTCGAGCGGGTGGAGAACTGGACCCTGAAACAAGTTCAGGGCGACGGAAAACGACAATCTCTGGTGGCAAATCGAATGCCTCTCCCCTACTGCGTGTGTGTCATCACACACACACGGAGTTCGAGGCTTGGCCGAGCGTATCGCCATCGTCGCCGATCATGCCGCTTTCGAGATGAAGATGCTCCTTATCGAGCATCTGCGCTCCGGCGGCTACGACGTGCTCGACCTCGGCACGACATCGACGGACAGCGTCGACTATCCCGATTACGGCTACCGGATGGCCGAGGCGATCGCGTCCGGCGAGGCCCAGCGCGGGGTGGCGCTGTGCGGCTCCGGGATCGGCATCTCGATCTCGGTCAACCGCCATCCCGCCTGCCGCTGCGCCCTCGTCTCCGAGGGCCTCTCCGCCCGGCTCGCCCGCGAGCATAACGATTCCAACGTCGTCGCAATGGGCGCCCGGCTGATCGGCATCGAGGCGGCGCGCGACATCGTGGACCAGTTCCTCGCCACTCCGTTCGGAGGCGGCCGCCACCAGCGTCGGGTCGACAAGCTTTCCAACCCCGTCTTCGCCAGGGAAAATGCATGAGCAGCCGTTCCGCCTTCGATCTCGCCGACGTCCAGCATTCGGGCTTCTTCACCGGCCGCCTTGCGCGGGCCGACGGCGCCGTCGCCGAAGCGATCGCCGCCGAGCTCGACCGGCAGCAGAACCAGATCGAGCTGATCGCATCGGAGAATATCGTCTCGCGCGCCGTGCTCGAAGCGCAGGGATCGGTGCTGACCAACAAATATGCGGAGGGCTATCCCGGCCGCCGCTATTATCAGGGCTGCGCGCCGTCCGACGTGGTCGAGACGCTGGCCATCGAGCGGGCGAAGCAGCTGTTCGGCTGCGGCTTCGTCAATGTTCAGCCGCACAGCGGAGCCCAAGCCAATGGCGCGGTGATGCTGGCGCTGGCCAAGCCCGGCGACACGATCCTCGGCATGTCCTTGGACGCGGGCGGCCACCTCACCCACGGCGCCAAGCCGGCGCTGTCGGGCAAGTGGTTCAACGCCGTCCAATACGGAGTCCGCCGCGACGACGATTGCATCGACTTCGAGCAGGCCGAGGCGCTCGCGAAGGAGCATAAGCCGCGGCTGATCATCGCCGGCGGCTCGGCCTATCCGCGCCACATCGACTTCGCCCGCTTCCGCGCCATCGCCGACGAGGTCGACGCGATCTTCATGGTCGACATGGCCCATTTCGCCGGCCTCGTCGCCGCCGGGGAGCACCCCTCCCCCTTCGGCCACGCCCATGTCGTCACCACCACCACCCACAAGACGCTTCGCGGCCCGCGCGGCGGAATGGTCCTGACCGACGACGAGGCCATCGCGAAGAAGATCAACTCCGCCGTCTTCCCCGGCCTTCAGGGCGGCCCGCTGATGCACGTCATCGCCGCCAAGGCGGTCGCGTTCGGCGAAGCCCTGCAGCCGGAGTTCAAGAGCTATGCGCGGGCCGTCATCGCCAACGCCAAGGCGCTCGCCGGCCGGCTCAAGGAGCGGGGCGCCGATCTCGTCTCCGGCGGCACCGACACCCATCTCGCCCTCGTCGACCTGAGGCCGCTCGGGATCACCGGCAAGGATGCCGACGAGGCGCTCGAGCGCTCGTCCATCACCTGCAACAAGAACGGGATCCCCTTCGATCCCCTGCCCCCGGTCAAGACCAGCGGCATCCGGGTCGGCTCGCCCGCCGGCACCACCCGCGGCTTCGGCGTGGCTGAGTTCCGGGACATCGCCGACATGGTCGCCGACGTGCTCGAAGGACTTCGCGACCATGGCGAGGAGGGCAACGGCGCAGTCGAGACCGAGGTGAAGCGGCGGGTGCGCGAGCTCTGCGCTCGCTTCCCCATCTACCAGGATCAATAGTGCGCTGCCCCTTCTGCTCCCACGAGAACAGCCAGGTAAAGGACAGCCGACCCACGGAGGACGGCGCCTCGATCCGCCGCCGCCGCCAGTGCGAGGAGTGCTCGGCCCGCTTCACCACCTTCGAGCGGGTCCAGCTTCGCGACCTGACGGTGGTGAAGGCGGGCAGCCGCCGCGAGCCGTTCGACCGCACCAAGCTCGAACGCTCGATCGCCATCGCCTGCCGCAAGCGGCCGGTGCCGCCCGAGCGGATCGACCGCCTGGTCTCCTCGCTCCAGCGCCAGATCGAGACCAGCGGCGACAGCGAGATCGCCTCGACCCGGATCGGCGAGCTGGTCATGGACGGCCTGAAGGCGCTCGACCCGGTCGCCTACATACGCTTCGCCAGCGTCTACAAGGATTTCCGCGAGGCCAGGGACTTCGAGGAGTTCGCGGGCTCGGTCGGCGAAGCCGGCAAGGAGTGAGCCCGCCCCCGGCGATCGTCCTCGTCCGGCCGCAGCTGGGCGAGAATATCGGCAAGGCCGCCCGTGCCATGCTCAATTTCGGGCTCACCGACCTCAGGCTGGTGGCGCCGCGGGACGGATGGCCCAATCCGTCGGCGGGGCCTGCCGCGTCGGGCGCCGACGTCGTGCTCGAGCGGGCGCGGGTGTTCGATACCGTCGCCGAGGCGGTCGGCGACTGCGCGCACGTCTACGCCACGACGGTCCGCAAGCGCGGCCTCGTCGTTCCGGTGGTGAGGCCCGAGGAAGCGGCGCGCGAGATAAGGGCGCTGGCGGAGCCGTCGGCCATCCTGTTCGGCGCCGAGCGGTCGGGGCTGGAGACGGACGAGGTGGCGATCGCCGGCAAGATCGTCACCGTTCCGGTCAATCCGGACTTCACCTCGCTCAACCTCGCCCAGGCGGTGATCCTGATCGCCTATGAATGGTCGAAGCACGAAGCGCTGGCGGTGCCGACGCTGGGCGACCCGGCCGAGCCGCGGGCCAGCCACGACCAGCTCGAGGGGCTGATCGGCCAGCTCGACGACGCCCTCGTCGCGGCCGACTATTTCCACCCGCCGGACCGGACCCCGGCCACCCGCAACACGATCCGGACCCTCCTCACCAAGGCGGGCTGGTCGAACCGCGAGGTGCAGGCCATGCGGGGAATCATTCGGGCTTTGGTGACGCCGAGGCGGCGAAGGTGAGCCGCTATCCGATAGCTCGTCATGCCGGACTTGATCCGGCATCCACCTTCTTTCTCCATCGAATGGGCTTGAAGAAGATGGATCCCGGATCAAGTCCGGGATGACGACTCAAGCTTAGCTGAAGACGCTCTACCCGCGAGTCGAGTCGAACCGGCCGAATTCATAGGCGATCGAAGCCTCGACCAGACTCTCGTACAGCTCGGCCGCGGCATGCGCGGGGACGTCATGCTCCCGCGCCAGCCGCGCCACGTTGGCGAGGACCTGCGCCTTTCGGCCCTCGTCGCGAACCGCCTCCCGCGCCGGCTTGATCCGAGCCGCGGCGTCCATGTAGCGGAAGCGCTCGCCGATCAGCCGGACGATCTCCTCGTCGAGGCGGTCGACGCCGCGGCGGACCTCGGCCATGTTCGTGCAGGCCTGCGGAGGCGTTCGTTCGGAGCTCATCGGACCCCTTTAACGGCGGCCGAACGGCTGTCGAGGTTGACTTTGGCGCCTCCAGAGGCCATCTGCCCCCCTTCGCAATTGGCCCCGCACCCCGGTGAAGCGGTGGCCGCGCATAGCAACAGGCTATGCGGTGCGGTTCCGGGAACGTCGAAACAAGCAGATTGGACCTGAGATGAGCAAGCGCAGCAGCGCCAAGTACAAACTCGACCGCCGGATGGGCGAGAACGTTTTCGGACGGCCCAAGAGCCCCGTCAACAAGCGCGAATACGGCCCCGGCCAGCACGGCCAGCGCCGCAAGGGCAAGATGTCGGATTTCGGCATCCAGCTTCGCGCCAAGCAGAAGCTCAAGGGCTATTACGGCGACGTCACCGAGAAGCAGTTCAAGCGCACCTACACCGAAGCCGCCCGGATGAAGGGCGACACCGGCCAGAATCTGATCGGCCTGCTCGAGCGCCGGCTCGACATGGTCGTCTACCGCGCCAAGTTCGCCCCGACGATCTGGGCCGCCCGCCAGCTGGTCAGCCACAACCACATCCGCGTCAACGGCGTGAAGTGCAACATCGCCAGCCGCCGCGTGAACGTCGGCGACGTGGTCGAGCTTGGCCCCAAGGCGCAGGAAATGGCGCTTGTCATCGAGGCGCAGGGCCTCGCCGAGCGCGACGTTCCGGATTAC
>JASLBD010000140.1 GCA_030146745.1 Allosphingosinicella sp.
CCGGCCGCCCAGGAGCAGCTCCGGGTTCTCGGCGAGAAGGCCGAGGTGGCCACGCTTCCGATCGTCTCCGGCCAGCAGCCGGTCGACATCGCCCGCCGCGCCCTCCAGGCCGCGCGCCTCCAGGGCTATGACGTCCTCCTCCTCGACACGGCGGGCCGGCTTCACGTCGACCAGGCCCTGATGGACGAGATGAAGGCGGTCGCCGACGTCTCCTCGCCGGCCGAGATCCTGCTCGTCGTCGACGCCCTGACCGGCCAGGACGCCGTCAACGTCGCGTCCAGCTTCTCGGGCCAGGTGCCCCTCACCGGCATCGTCCTCACCCGCCTCGACGGCGACGCCCGCGGCGGCGCCGCCCTGTCGATGCGCGCGGTCACCGGCAAGCCGATCAAGTTCGCCGGAGTCGGCGAGGGTATCGACGCGCTGGAGGCCTTCTATCCGGAGCGGGTCGCCGGCCGCATCCTCGGCATGGGCGACGTCGTCAGCCTGGTCGAGCGCGCCCAGGAGACGATCCAGGTCGAAGAAGCCGAGGCGATGGCCCGGAAGATGGCCAAGGGCCAGTTCGACCTCGACGACCTTCGTTCCCAGCTCGCCCAGATGCAGCGCATGGGCGGCATTTCCGGCCTCGCCGCGATGCTCCCGGGGATGAAGAAGATCTCCGGGGCGATGGAAGCCAGCGGCATGGACAACAAGGTGCTGGTCCATCTCGACGCGATCATCGGCTCGATGACTCCCAAGGAGCGCAGGCGGCCCGAATTGCTCAACGCCAAGCGCAAGATCCGCGTGGCGAAGGGTTCGGGGCGGACGGTGCAGGAGGTCAACAAGCTCCTCAAGATGCATCAGGACATGGCCAGCGCGATGAAGAAGATCCGCAAGATGGGCGGCCTCGGCAAGCTCGGCGCCATGTTCGGAGGCGGCGGGGGGCTCGGCGGCCTGGGCGGAATGCCCGGTTTGCCGGGTGGCGGTGCGGGCGGAATGCCCGGACTTCCCGGCCCCGGAGGCGCTCCGATGAACCTCCCGCCCGGCTTCGAAAAATTCATGAAGAAATAATTCTAAGTATAAGAGAAGGAACGTAAAAATGTCAGTTTCAATCCGGCTTTCCCGAGGCGGCGCGAAGAAGCGTCCTTATTACAAGATCGTCGTCGCCGACGCCCGCACCGCCCGCGACGGCAAGTTCATCGAGCGGATCGGAAGCTACAATCCGCTCCTGCCCAAGGACAGCCCGGAGCGCGTGAAGCTCGACGCCGACCGCGCCCGCCACTGGCTGTCGGTCGGAGCCCAGCCGAGCGACCGCGTCGCCCGCTTCCTCGATGCCGCCGGAGTGCGCGAGCGCACCGCCCGCAACAACCCCAACAAGGGCGTGCCGGGCGACAAGGCCAAGGAGCGCGCCGAGGAGCGCGCCGCCCGCGAGGCCGAAGCCGCCACCGCCGCCGCGGCCGAGGAGGAAGCTCCCGCGGCCGAGGAGGCTCCGGCCGCCGACGAGGTGGCCGCCGCCGAAGCGCCTGCCGCCGAGGAAGCGCCTGCCGCCGAGGAAGCTCCGGCCGCCGAGGAAGCTCCGGCCGCCGAGGAAGCTCCGGCCGCCGACGAGGCTGCGACTGCCGAAGAGACTCCGGCCGCCGACGAGGCTCCCGCCGCCGAAGAGGCTCCCGCTTCCGGGGATGAGGCCACGCCCGCCGACGAGGCTTCCAACGAGGGCGTCTCGACCAGCGAGCCGGCCGAAGGCTCGGACGAAGCCGCTCCGGCCGAGGGCGCCGAAAAGGCGGAGTAGCACTTGCCGGACGATCAGGTCGCCCTCGCCGCCATTGCCGGAGCGCACGGCATCAGCGGCGAGGTGCGCCTGAAGCTGTTCGCGCAGAGCGCGGAGAGCCTGAAGCGCCACAAGCAGGTGAGGGTAGGGGACCGCCTCCTAACCCTCGCCTCGCTCAAGGGCGACCGCACTCCGATCGCGCGCTTCTCCGAGGTCTCCGACCGCACCGCCGCCGAAGCGCTTCGCGGCCAGCTCGTCACCGTGCCCCGCTCGGCGTTGCCGCCGCTGGAGGAGGGCGAATATTATCACGCCGACCTGATCGGCCTGCCGTGCGAGACGGCAGGGGGCGAGCCGCTCGGCCGGGTCGTCGCGGTCGAGGATTTCGGCGCCGGCGACATCCTGGAGATCGAGAAGCCGGACGGCCGCCGGACGATGGTGCCGTTTCGACCGGGAATGGCGGACCTGGAGCAGGGACGTATCGTCGCCGATCCGGAATTCCTGGCTTAACCGTCACCCCGGACTTGATCCGGGGTCCAGGAACACCGCCGTTCGGTAGCTCGCATCGCCCTGTTCATCAATCCCGGCCTTCGCCGGGGTGACCTTTAGGAGCCGCTCTTGGCGGCGACCGAGCCGCTCAGCGCCTCGCGCCTTATCTGCCGCTCCTTCGCCAGGTCGTTGCGCATCGTCACCGCCGCGACTCCGCCTTCGCCCATGGCGTGGCTGATCTGGTCGAGTCCGAGCACGATGTCTCCGGCCGCGTAGAGGCCGGGGACGCTCGCCCGCTGGTGGTCGTCGACGACGATATTGCCGTCCTTGAGCTTCGCCCCGACCTGGGCGGCGAGATCGTTATGCATGTCGGAGCCGAGCGCTGGATAGACGCTGTCGAACGTGTAATGGCCGTCTGCGGTGTCGACGACGATGCAGTCGTCATGCATGGCGACCGCCGAGCAGGGGCCGTCGACGGTGCGGATGCCATATTCCTTCAGCCGCGCCCGATCCTCGGCGCTGAGCTTAAGGGCCGTGTCGGGCGCAATCAGGGTGATGTCCTCGGTGAAGCCGCGCAGGAACACCGCCTCCGCGACTCCGTGCGAGCCGTCGCCGATCACTCCGACGGACTTGTCGGTCACTTCGTAGCCGTCGCATATCGGGCAGTAGCGGATCAGCCCGCGGGCGAGCGCCTCGTCGTGAAGCTCCTCGTCCATCGGCGGCCGGCGGTTGGTGACTCCGGTGGCGAGCAGGACCTTGCGCGCCACGACCGAGCCTTCGCCCCATTCGGCCTTGAAGCCCCCTTCGACGACGTCGAGGCGGGTGACCCGGCTGGTGACGATCGAGGTGCCGTATTTCTGAGCCTGCTCCTTCATCCGGGCGATCAGCTCCTTGCCGGAGATGCCGTCCGGATAGCCGGCATGGTTGTGGGTGCACGGGATCCATCCCGCCCGGCTCTTGCCGGCGTCGACCAGCCTCGCGGTGAGGTGGAATCGGGTGAGGTAGATGGCCGCGGTCAGCCCGGCGGGGCCGCCGCCGACGATCAGGCAGTCATAGGTGGGCTCGGTCATGCTCGCGCAAGCGCGCGGCGGCGAGGGCGGTTCCGCTTGCGATTCCGCAAGGCAATGTATATACTTGAAGTATATACGAAAATCGCATGAAGAAAACCAAAACCTTCAAGTCCGGGAACTCGGTGGCTGTGAGGCTGCCCAAATCGCTCGGCATTGAATCGGGGGTGGAGATGACCGTGCGCGAGGAGCGTGGCCGGTACATCGTAGAGCCGGTGGAGCAGGAGCCGAAGAAGATCGACCTTACTGGTATCTATGGTTCATGCGCCGGCTTGAGGCCGTTGACCGATGAGGAGCGGGAGATCGACTCCGATCTCGACTGGGACGGAAAGCTGCTTGACCGTGAGTAGCCCTCGCTTTCTTCTCGATTCCAACATTTGCATTTATGTTCTCAAAGGCCTCTCGGAGCCGGCGCGCCGAACCGTTGAGGATCATGCTCCAGGCGAGGTTGTCACGAGCGCCGTCGCCTATGCCGAGGTCATGAACGGCTTTAGAGACGCCAATTCAAAAGCCCTTGCCCATGCGGCAGCCTTTTTCGAGATCGTGCCGGTTCAACCGTTCGACGCCGCGGCTGCGGAAAAGTATCGGACGCTGGTCTTTGAGCGTCATCGCTTCGATCATCTCATCGCCGCCCACGCGCTTTCGCTTGATCTCGTGATGGTCACTCGCAACGTCCGGCATTTTCGAAACGTACCCAAGCTGCGCGTCGAGGATTGGACGTCCCGATGATGTGGGCTGCAACCGTGCTTACCCTCTATCCGGACATGTTCCCCGGACCGCTCGGCGCAAGTCTCGCCGGCCGCGCCCTGTCCGAGGGTATCTGGTCGGTTGAGACTATCCAGATTCGCGACTTCGCCACCGACAAGCATCGCTCCATCGACGACACTCCGGCGGGCGGCGGAGCAGGGATGGTGATGCGGGCCGACGTGCTGGGCGCGGCGGTGGACCATGTGCTGGTGAAACACCCCGACGCCCCCCTCCTCGCCATGACCCCGCGCGGCAAGCCGCTCACCCAGGCCCTGGTCCGAGAGCTCGCCGCCGGCCCCGGCGTCTCGATCCTGTGCGGCCGTTTCGAGGGCATAGACGAGCGCCTGTTCGAGGCCCGGCCGATCGTTCCCGTCTCGGTCGGAGACTATGTCCTCTCGGGCGGCGAGATCGGAGCGCTCGTCCTCCTCGACGCTTGCGTTCGGCTGCTCCCCGGGGTAATGGGCGCGGCCTCCAGCGGAGAGGAAGAGAGCTTCGAGAGCGGGCTTCTCGAATATCCGCATT
>JASLBD010000228.1 GCA_030146745.1 Allosphingosinicella sp.
GGGGCCGCGATCATCATCGCGAGCGGACTCTACACGCTTTTTCGCGAGCACCGGCTGGGGCGGGAAGCGGCACGCCAGGCACCGGTGCTTTGAAGGTCGGGCGTCGCCGAACCACCGCTCGCCCTGAGCCTGTCGAAGGGCCTTCCTTGCGGCGCCGGCGGTAGAAGAAGAGGGCTTCGACAAGCTCAGCCCGAACGGCATCCCCTTCCCCTGCACTCCGAAGGGAGTCAGCGCCCGATCAGGCGCATCGCCATGGAGTCGGCGACCTCGGCCGGATTGCGGCCGGTGGATGCGCTCTCGCTCCAGATCTGCTCGAGCCGGACCGGAATCTGCTCGATCCGGCCTCGGACCGTCTCCTGGTCTCCGTCCTTCAGATATTCGGTCGAGACGTTGATGATCCCGCCCGCATTGATCACGTAATCGGGGGCGTAGAGAATCCCGCGCTGGTGAATGAGCTGGCCATCGGCCGGGGTGGCGAGCTGGTTGTTGGCGCCGCCGGCGACGACCGGCACATTAAGGGCCGCGATGGACTGGGCGGTAAGGACCGCGCCGAGCGCGTTGGGACTGAGCACGTCCGCCTCGAGGGTCATGATCGCCTCGGGCTCGACCGCCTCGCCGCCGACTTCCGAGGCCAGCTTCCCGGCCCGATCACGGTCGATATCGGTGAGAGTGATCCTGGCCCCCTCCGCCGCGGCCCGGCGGGCGAGGCCGGAGGCGACGCTGCCCGCGCCCTGGATGGCGAGGTGCACGCGCGCCAGGCTGTCCTTGCCGAGTGCGCGCTTGACGGCGGCCTTGACGCCGAGGAAGACGCCGTAGCTGGTGTGAGGCCCGGGATCGCCGCCGACGTTGCCCTTCGCCACCGGCAGCCCGGCGACGTGGCTCGTCTCTTTCGACAAGGCGACCATGTCGGCGACGCTCATTCCGACATCCTCGGCCGTCACGTAACGGCCCCCCAGACCTTCGACCGCGCGGCCGTAGGCGGCGAGCATCTCCGAAGTCTTGGTGCGGTCTTCGTTCGCGAGGATGACGGCCTTGCCGCCGCCGAGGGGAAGGCCCGCCATCGCGTTCTTGAAGCTCATCCCGCGCGACAGCCGGAGCGCGTCGCGGACCGCCTCGCCGGGCTCGGCATAATGCCAGAAGCGGACGCCGCCGGCGGCGGGGCCGAGATAGGTCGAGTGAACGGCGATCACGGCGCACAGGCCGCTGGCGCTGTCCGTGACGAAGTGGACGATCTCATGATCGTCGAAATCGGGATAATCCCACGGGGCTTGCATTGAAATGTCCTGAACTGGTCAGGCGCGGTGGGGCGATCGACGGGGCTTGAACCCGCGACCCCCGGTACCACAAACCGGTGCTCTAACCAACTGAGCTACGATCGCCACTGCGCGCCTTGAGGTGCGGCGCGCACATAGGGGACGGGGCGCCCGAGCGTCAAGGTCGCCAATCGGCGAGGCCGAGCCGTTCGCGCCGCATCCAGCGCGCGAGAAGCATGATCGCGACCGCGGCGAGGCCGGCGGCGAGACCGATCCAGATGCCGACTCCTTCCCAGCCGAGGCCGAAGCCGAGGCCGACTCCGGTCACCAGGCCGATCACCCAATAGCCGATGCCGGCATAGACCATCGGCACCTTCGTATCCTGAAGCCCCCTCAGCATTCCGGCGGCGACGACCTGGGCGCCGTCGAAAATCTGGAAGAAGGCGGCGACGATCAGGAAGGAGACGGCGAGCGGAATGACGGCCTGGTTGGCGGGAAGCGCGGGATCGAGGAACATCGTCACCAGGGCATAAGGCATGGCGATCATGAGAAGCCCGGTCAGCGACATGAAGCCCGTGCCCAGCGCGAAGGCGGTCCAGCCGGCGCGGGCGATCCCGGCGCGGTCGCGGCGCCCGAACGCGAGTCCGACCCGGACCGTCGCCGCCTGCGACAGGCCCATCGGCACCATGAAGCTCAGGGCGGCGAGCTGGATGGCGATGGCGTGGGCGGCGATCGATTCGGCGCCGATCAGCCCCATCAGGAACACCGCGGCGTTGAAGATGGTGATCTCCAGCGCCAGGGTCACCGCGATCGGCAATCCCAGCCGCCAGACCTCGCGGAAGCGCGGCCAATCCGACCGCCAGAAATGGCCGAAGAGGTGGAAGCGGCGGAATTGTTTGTGGGTCAGCACCACTGTCAACATCCCGACGAACATCAGCGTGTTGGCCATCGCGCTGCCGATGCCGGCGCCGACGATACCGAGCCTCGGCAGGCCGAGGTGGCCGAAGATCAGTCCGTAATTGACGACCCCGTTGAAGACGACGGCGACCACCCCAACCACGAACGACCAGAGCGGCTTCTCGAGCGCCGAGATGAAGGAGCGCAGCACCAGATACCAGAGATAGGGGAGGAAGCCCCATTGCAGGGCGCGAACGAAGAGCTGGGCGTCCGCCGCCAGCCCCGGATCCTGGCCCATGGCGACGAGGATCGAGCCGCTGAACCAGAGCACGATCCAGACGGGAATGGTGAGGGCGACCGCCGCCCACATGCCCTGGCGCACCGTGCGGCGGACGTCGCGGACGCTGTGGCGGCGCTCGCCCAGCTCCTTGGCGATCATCGGGGCGGTCGCGGTGACGAGGCCGATGCCGAAGATCAGGAAGGCGAAATAGATGTTCACGCCCAGCGTCCCGGCGGCCAGGACCGAGGGCCCGGCCCAGCCCAGCAGGACGACGTCGGTGACGTGGATCAGCGCCTGGGCGATGTTGGTGAGGATGAGCGGCCAGGCAAGCGCCACCGTCGCGCGAATCTCGTCGCGCCAGAGGCGGCGGGTCTCGGGGCTCCGCTGAAGCATGGCGGTGCCCCTAGACGCTGCCAGGGCGGAACGGAACATCCGTCGTCCCAGCGAAGGCTGGGACCCCAGGGGGTGAAGTCCTCGGCGCCTTTCACCCGCTGAGGCCCCAGCCTTCGCTGGGGCGACGGTGCTTTCGCCGGCACGACGTCGTACCCATATCGCCTCTCATGATCCCCCTCTCAGTCCTCGACCTGGCCCCGGTCCCGGAGGGCGACGACGCCGGCCGGGCGTTGCGCAACTCGCTGAAGCTCGCCCGGGCGGCGGAGAAGCTCGGCTATCGCCGCTTCTGGATGGCGGAGCATCATTCGATGCCCGGCATCGCCAGCGCGGCGACCGCGGTCGCCCTCGCCTTCGTCGGCTCGGGCACCTCGAGCATCCGCATCGGAGCCGGTGGCGTAATGCTTCCCAACCACGCGCCCCTGGTCGTCGCCGAGCAGTTCGGAACGCTCGAGTCGCTTTTCCCGGGCCGGGTCGATCTCGGCCTCGGCCGGGCGCCGGGCACCGACCGCGCCGCCGCCTTCGCCCTGCGCCGCAACCTCGCCTCCGACGAGAACCAGTTCCCCAACGACGTCGTCGAGCTGATGGGCTATTTCGAGCGGCAGGAAGGTCGAGCCGTCCGGGCGGTTCCGGGCGAGGGGCTGGACATCCCGATCTGGATCCTCGGCTCGAGCCTGTTCGGGGCGCAGCTGGCGGCGATGCTCGGCCTGCCCTACGCCTTCGCCTCGCATTTCGCGCCCGCGCAGATGATGGAGGCGACCCAGGTCTATCGAGAGCGTTTCCAGCCTTCGGCCCGGCTCGATCGCCCTTATGTGATGCTCGGGTTCAACGCCTTCGCCGCGGAGAGCGCCGAGCAAGCCGAATTGCTCGCCACCTCGGTGCAGCAGGCCTTCGTCAACCTGCGCAGCGGCAATCCCGGCAAGCTGCCCCCGCCCCGCCCCGGCTTCGCCGGGACCCTGCCTCCGCAGGCGCGCGCCATGCTCGACCAGGTCCTGGCCTGCTCGGCGACCGGCACCGCCGCGACGGTGGAGGCGAAGATCGGGGCGTTCGTGGAGCTGACCGGCGCCGACGAGCTGATGATCACGTCGCAGATATACGATCACGGGGCGCGGCTGCGGTCGTACGAGATCGTTGCCGGGGCTGTTGGACAGTCGTCATCCCGGACTTGATCCGGGACCCTTGAACACGGTCTTCTCCGAATGTCGCGGTGTGCATGGATTCCGGCCTTCGCCGGAATGACGGCTGTCAGCGCGAATCCAGCTCCTTGACCAGCTTCTTCGGCGCCTGCGCCCGGTAGCTCTCGTCGATCCACTCCTCGAGCTGCTCCAGGCTCGGCATCTCGCCTTCCGATGGGGTGAAGCTCACCCAGCCCGATTTGCCGAGCCCGTAGGCGGTCGGCTTCGAATATGGCAGTTCGAGCGCCACCTCCCCGGTATAGGGAAGCTTGACGGAGAGGCTGAACGGCCGGCCTGCGACCGGAAGATAGGCGAAGGTCTTGTCGTTGACGGCGAGGTCGTCATGGTCCGGCCAGGGCGACTTCGAATGGGCGCCCGGATAAGCCAGTCCGAAAGCCCGAAGCGCCTTCAGGACCGGGTCGGTCTCTTCGCTCATCGCCGGAACCTCCTCGCGGCGCCGTCATTAGCACTGGCGAGGAGAATTTGCATGGACGACAAGGCGAAGATCAGCACCGGCCCCAACGAGCGGGCCCGCAACGAAAGCCTCGCCGGGACCGGGCCAGGCGTTCCGGATGATGCCCGCGGCCCGGGAGAGGAGCTTCCGGAGCCTCCGACGGAGGAGGAGGTGGAACGCGCCGCGGAGGCGCTGGGCCTTCCAGGCCGGAGCGAGGAGCAGCCGCTGGAGGGGCAGTAGAGGTCCCCCCTCTCCCGATGGGAAGGCGTGGTGGGCGCGGTAGGGATTGAACCTACGACCCCACCCGTGTGAAGGGTGTGCTCTACCACTGAGCTACGCGCCCACGCCGCTTGAGAAGGCGCCACTTAGTAACGCTCGGGCGGACTGTCCAGTTTGGACGTATCAGCGTCCGACCGAATCCTTCAGCACCTTGCCCGCCTTGAATTTCGGCTGGGTCGATTCCTTGATCTGCATCGGCTCGCCGGTCCGCGGGTTGCGGCCGGTGGAGGCCTTGCGCTTGGAGCAGGAGAAGGTGCCGAAACCGACCAGCCGGACCTCGTCGCCGCGTTTGAGAGCGCTCTGGATCGTGTCGAACACGCCTTCGACCGCCCGGGTCGCGTCCCCGCGGCTGAGCCCGGTCGCGTCGGCCACGGCCCCGATAAGCTCCTGCTTGTTCATCTCTCCCGAACCCCCTTTATTCCGATTGAGTCGCAGTTGGCGCTTCCGTCCATCTAACGGCAGGAGCGGAGAGGGAGTCAAAAGGAAAGCGCGACTTTCGATGGGAAAATCGCGCGGTCCTGATCCAAATTGATTGATGCGCTGCACAATTGCCCTCCCTGCCGCGAAGCGGCGGGGAGGATAATCAGTGCCGGATCGACGCCCCCACCGCTTCATCGGGCGCCGCCGCCAGCTCGGGGGCCGGAACCGCGGCGAGTTCGTCGGCGTCGGTCCAGTCGATGGGCGCGACCGGGGTCGCCAGCGCGTGGCTGAGCACCTCGTCGACATGGCTGACGGGAACGATCTCGAGCCCGCCGGTGATCGTCGCCGGTATCTCGACCAGATCCTTCTCGTTCTCGGCCGGGATCAGCACCTTCTTGATTCCGCCCCGCTGCGCCGCCAGCAATTTCTCCTTGAGGCCGCCGATCGGAAGCACCCGGCCGCGCAGGGTGACCTCGCCGGTCATGGCGACGTCGCGGCGGACCGGTATCCCCGTCAGGGTCGAGATGATCGCGGTGACCATTCCGACTCCGGCCGACGGGCCGTCCTTGGGAGTCGCACCTTCCGGGAGATGGACGTGGATGTCCTTGCGCCCGAACAGGCTCGGCTTGACCCCGTAGCTCGGGCTCCTCGCCTTGACGAAGGCGAAAGCGGCCTGGATCGACTCCTGCATGACGTCGCCGAGCTTGCCGGTCCATTTGATCTGGCCCTTGCCGGGTACGGTCACCGCTTCGATGGTCAGAAGCTCGCCGCCCACTTCGGTCCAGGCCAGCCCGGTGACGGCGCCGATCTGGTCCTCCTCCTCGCCCATGCCGTGGCGATGGCGGCGGACTCCGGAGAAATCGGCGATATTCTCCGCGGTGAGCTCGACCTTCTCGGTCTTGCCCTCCAGGATCCGGCGAAGCGCCTTCCTCGCCACCTTGGCGATCTCGCGCTCGAGCGTGCGGACGCCCGCCTCCCGGGTATAATGCTGGATCAGGCTTCTGAGGCCGTCCTCGGCGAAGACCAGCTCGCCTTCCTTCAGCCCGTGCGATTCGATCTGCTTGGGGATCAGGTGGCGCCGGGCGATCTCGACCTTCTCGTCCTCGGTATAGCCCTCGAGGCGGATGATCTCCATCCGGTCGAGGAGCGGCTGAGGCATGTCCATCGTGTTCGCCGTGGTGACGAACATGACGTCGGACAGATCGTAGTCGATCTCGAGATAATGGTCCTGGAACTTGGAGTTCTGCTCCGGGTCGAGAACCTCGAGCAGAGCCGAGGCCGGATCCCCGCGGAAATCCTGGCCGAGCTTGTCGATCTCGTCGAGCAGGAAGAGCGGGTTCGAGCTTCCGGCCTTCTTCAGGTTCGAGATGATCTTGCCCGGCAGCGAGCCGATATAGGTACGCCGGTGGCCGCGGATCTCGGCCTCGTCGCGGACCCCGCCCAATGACTGGCGGACGAA
This sequence comes from Allosphingosinicella sp., assembly GCA_030146745.1. The sequence continues at coordinate 6,608 of JASLBD010000228.1, forward strand.
CTCGCGGCCGGTGGCGCGGGCGATCGAGCGGCCGAGCGAGGTCTTGCCGACGCCCGGCGGGCCGACCAGGCACAGGATCGGGCCCTTCAATTTGTTGGTCCGGGCCTGCACGGCGAGATATTCGACGATCCGGTCCTTGACCTTCTCGAGCCCGTAATGATCCTCGTCGAGGATCGCCTGCGCCTCGGCGATGTCCTTCTTGACCTTCGACTTCTTGCCCCAGGGCAGGCCGAGCAGGACGTCGAGATAGTTGCGGCTGACGGTGGCCTCCGCCGACATCGGCGCCATCGCCTTCAATTTCTTCATCTCGGAGGTCGCCTTGGAGCGGGCCTCCTTCGAAAGCTTGGTCTTGGCGATCTTGCGGGCGAGCTCGGCGAGCTCGTCGCCCTCCCCTTCCTCGCCTTCGTTGCCCAGCTCGCGCTGGATCGCCTTCAGCTGCTCGTTGAGATAATATTCGCGCTGGGTCTTCTCCATCTGCCGCTTGACCCGGCTGCGGATGCGCTTCTCGACCTGGAGCACGCCGAGCTCGCCCTCCATGAAGGCGAACACCATCTCCAGCCTGCGCACCGGGTTGAGCTCGGCGAGCAGGGCCTGCTTGTCCGACACCTTGATATTGATGTTGGCCGCGACCGAATCGGCGAGCTTGGAGGCCTCGCCGATCTGGGCGAGCTGCACCGCCGTCTCGGCCGGAAGCTTGCGGTTCAATTTCGAATAATTCTCGAACTGCTCGACGACCGAGCGCATCAGGGCCGCGACCTCGGCGCCCTCGGGCTCGTCGACCTCGATCGGCTCGACCTCGGCGACGAGATGCTGGTCCTCCATCCCCATCGCGACGAGGTTGGCGCGCTGCTGGCCCTCGACCAGCACCCGCACCGTCCCGTCGGGGAGCTTGAGGAGCTGGAGCACGGTCGCGACCACGCCCATGTCGTAAAGCGCGTCGCGGTCCGGATCGTCCTCCGCCGGATCGAGCTGGGAGACGAGGAATATCTGCTTGTCCGCCGCCATCGCGCTCTCGAGCGCTGCGACCGATTTGTCGCGGCCGACGAAGAGCGGCACGATCATCTGCGGGAAGACGACGATGTCGCGAAGGGGGAGGACGGGATAGGATTGGGTCACAACAAACTCCACATGCAGGCCCTTGAGGCCTTCTTGCAACCTATATGGGGTGAACGCCCCCGTCATCAATGCGATCGGAGGCCCGCCGCTCGGGCGCCGCCGCCCGGGCCGGAAAACGGCCCGCCGATTGCCCCTTTTCGACCTTCTTCCATTATGGCAAACCTGCCAAGGGGTTAGGCCGTGCACCGACTCCGGAAAGCAGGGGGCTGCAACATTTGACACACAGGCGTCGGGCCTGCGGCATCAAGCCGCAACAGGGTGGGATTAGCGCCCCTTCGAGAGGCCAGTCAGGCACATCGGGGAGTTGTTTTATGCGTCGGTACATGTTCGCGTTCGTTCCGCTTCTGCTGCTCTCGGTGCAGCCTCCTGTCTATGCCAAGGAGCGTCAGTCCGACTCGGCGGGCGCCACAAAGTGCGAACCGAAGAAGAAGAAGCGCGGCGGCATGTTCGGAGCCATAGCCGGCGGCATCGCCGGGACGGCGCTCGGCCATACCGGCCTCGGCGGCACCCTGATCGGGATCGGCCTGCCGGTGACCTCGCTGCTCACCGACGCGATCATGAGCAAGCTCGACTGCAAGGAGCAGGTCAAGGCCGCCACCGCGACCGACAATGCCGTGCGCGGCGGAGTCGGAACGACCTCCACATGGGAGAGCGACACAAGGCCGGGGGTGAAGGGCTCCTCGACGGTCGTCGCCGCGAACACTGAGGCGGGCGGCGGGTCGTGCATGACCGTGAACGACGTCGTCATCGTCGACGGCGAGGAGACCACCGTCTCGAAGCGGATGTGCAAGTCTCCAGGCGCCTCCGGCTACACGCTCGCGGCCTGAACCATGGGGGGGCGCATCTTATCCTGCATCGCCGGCCTCGCCCTGGCGGCTACGCCCGCCGGCGGCGCAGCGCGGATGGATCCGAAGAATCCGAGCTGCCCGGAGAACCCGGCCTGGGGATCGAAGAGCCCGATGCAGTTCAGCCTCGTCGAGCGGGACGGCAAGCGGGTCCTGCTCGGCGAAGGCATAATCGACGATTCGCTGGCGAACCGCCTCAAGGCCGCGCTCGACAAGAACAGGCCCGATGAGATCTGGCTGAGGTCGGCCGGGGGCAACGCCCGGGTCGGCAACGAGGCCGGCAAGATCATCCGGCAGACCATGATCCCGACCCGCATCCCCTCGGGCTGGGCGTGCTTTTCGGCCTGCAATTTCGTCTTCATGGGCGGCAGGGCCCGTTTCGTCGACCCGGGCGGCCTGTTCATCGTCCATATGTTCACCCACACCGCGGACCGCGGCGCGATCGAGGCGGAGGTGCTTCGGGGCACCGACAATACGGTGGGCCTGATCGGGGATATCGAGCAGGATTCGGCGATGCTCGCCAGCGAGGACAATGACTTCCTCATCCGCATGGGCGTGTCGCGAAAGCTGCTGACCGAAGTCATGTACCAGCAGAAGGCGGTGGCCGATGCCGGCGGCTCGACCCGGCGCTGTCTCACCCAGGCCGAAGCCCTGAAGTACAACGTCGCCAACGTGCAGTAGCGGCCGGGTCAGCCAGCCAGAAGGATGAGCAGGACGGCGAAGCCGTTCTGGAGCGCGTGGATGGCGAAGGCGACTGTCAGCGCCATGGCCAGGCCTTTCCGGCGCCAGGTCAGGAAGGCGGTCGACATGATCAGGAAGGGCCACCAGATCACCAGCCCCCAGATCGGCACGACGAGGCTGTGCACGGCGGCCCAGATCAGCGCGCTTCCGACGACCGCCGGGCCGGGCCCGAACAGGCGGTTGAGCAGGAGCAAGGGCAAGGCCAGGAGCCCGGTTTCGAGCGCCGGTCCGACGAAGACGACGAACAGGACCAGGGAGCCGGCCTCGCCCGGAAATTGCGGCGCCGCGGCCTCGGCGGCGAGCAGCCGGACCAGCGCCGACAAAGCGATGCTCGGAAGCAGCGCCGTCAGCCAGGCCTTGGCGATGTAGCGGGGAGCGAGCGGATCGGTCTCGAAGAGGAAGCCCGGCAGCCAGGCCAGCCAGGCGGGCCGCCCCGGCAAGGCGTGATCGTCCTTCACCGTTCAGCGCCTCCGCTCAGGCGGCGTCGCCGGTCTTTTCCTTCTCGGCATAGACCCGGATCGGGTCCTTGCGGCCTTCGACCACGTCCTTGTCGATCATCACCTCGTCGACTCCGTTCATCGACGGCAGGTCGAACATCGTGTCGAGCAGGATATTCTCGAGGATGGACCTGAGGCCGCGGGCGCCGGTCTTGCGCTCGATCGCCTTCTTGGCGACCGAGATGAGGGCCTCCTCGGTGAAGCTGAGCTTCACGTCCTCCATGTCGAACAGCTTCGCATACTGCTTGATGAGCGCGTTCTTCGGCTCCTTGAGGATCTTGACGAGAGCAACCTCGTCCAGATCCTCCAGCGTCGCGATCACCGGCAGGCGGCCGACGAACTCGGGGATGAGGCCGAACTTGAGGAGATCGTCCGGCTCGCCCTGGCGCAGGATCTCGCCGGTGCGGCGCTCTTCCGGAGCCGCCACATAGGCGCCGAAGCCGATCGACTTGCCCTGCAGGCGGTCGGCGATGATCTTCTCGAGGCCGGCAAAGGCGCCGCCGCAGATGAAGAGGATGTTGGTCGTGTCGACCTGGAGGAATTCCTGCTGCGGATGCTTGCGCCCGCCCTGCGGCGGAACCGAGGCGGTGGTGCCCTCCATCAGCTTGAGCAGCGCCTGCTGCACGCCCTCGCCGGAGACGTCGCGGGTGATGGACGGGTTGTCCGACTTGCGGCTGATCTTGTCGATCTCGTCGATGTAGACGATGCCGCGCTGCGCCCGCTCGACATTGTAGTCCGAGGCCTGGAGCAATTTCAGGATGATGTTCTCGACATCCTCGCCGACATAGCCGGCCTCGGTGAGGGTGGTCGCGTCGGCCATGGTGAAGGGCACGTCGAGCAGCCGCGCCAGCGTCTGGGCGAGCAGGGTCTTGCCGCAGCCGGTCGGACCGACGAGCAGGATGTTCGACTTGGAAAGCTCGACCTCGCCGCCCTTGGAGCCGTGGGCGAGGCGCTTGTAATGGTTGTGGACGGCGACCGAGAGCACGCGCTTGGCGTGGCTCTGGCCGATCACGTAATCGTCGAGATGCTTGCAGATTTCGAGGGGAGTCGGAACGCCGTCGCGGGTCTTCACCAGCGAGCTCTTCGTCTCCTCGCGGATGATGTCGTTGCACAGCTCGACACACTCGTCGCAGATGAACACGGTGGGCCCGGCGATGAGCTTCCTCACCTCGTGCTGCGACTTCCCGCAGAAGGAGCAATAGAGGGTGCTCTTGGAGTCGCTGCCGCTTAGCTTCGTCATTCTTATCCTAACGGGCGCTCCGAACGGCGCCCTTTGCCTATTCCAGCCATCCTAGCGCACTATCGCACGACCACAATGGCTTATTGATTAACGTCCCAACCGTGAGAGCGGGAGTGCCGCAGGACGGAAATGGTTCCCCTCCCAGTGGCTTGCAATCGCAATGTGGCCCCGGAGCCGCACCCAGACAAGGACCGGCCGCCCGAATCGAGGCGTTGAGGGAGCAGCGGCTGGAGGCAGGGAGCGGCGCCCGCGACCCACCGTCCGTGACCGAACGAAGGGCAGGAAAGTCCGGCCCCTGCGCGCACGCACGAGGCCGCCTCTCCGGTCCTCAGAACACGAGCGCTACGATGATGATAATGATGATGAGGGTGCCGAGGCCGATCGTGACGTTGCGGTTCATGGTACTTCCCTTTTGATGTGGCGCTCCCGTAACAAAGCGCAGCTGGGTGCGGTTCCAATGAGTGCTCGGCGACCGCACGGGCAGGAAAGCCGCAAGCGGATTTTGCATAGCTTCGGTTATATGCTCGGTAGGAACAAAGGCGAGCGAAGTGAAGAAAGCGCTGCAAATCGTGATCGAGCAGCGAACGGTGTTGATGGAGAAGTGGGAAGAATTTCATGGCTGAGCTAACCGCGGCTGAGCTGGCCGCCGCCCGAGAGCGCGGGCGCGTGTATCGTGCGACCCAACCGCACGCGATGTCGGCGCGTTACGACTCGAAGAGCGATCGCATCGTCGAGCTGACCAGCGGCGCCACCTTCGCCTTCCCTCCCCGCCTCGTCGAAGGTCTCGCCGACGCAGCCCCGGCCCACCTCACGGAGGTCGAGTTGCTCGGCGGCGGCGAAGCGCTGCACTGGGAAACGCTAGACGTCGATTATTCGGTGGCCGGTCTGGTCAGCGGCATCTTCGGAACCGCTCGCTGGATGGCTGCCCGAGCCGGCCGCGCCACCTCCCCCGCCAAAGCCGAAGCGGCGCGGACGAACGGGGCTAAGGGAGGACGGCCAAGGAAGGCGGGATGAGGCATGGCCCACCGACCGAGTGATCATCACCGCCAAGGTTTGTTATAGCTCGGGAGGCTTTCCGCCGGTCTCGTACGCCGCGACCCTCAGATATTTCGCGAGGTTTTGTTTTCTTTACCAAACGCGTTCAGATTCACGTTATAATCTATAAAATGAATTTCTGAAACGCCGCCAACTGGTATTACAGAGATATTACCGGGTAAATGGAGCGTTCCTGCACGGCCAAACGCAAGGCTTCCTTCAGAGGCCTTGAAATCAAACCTTGGCGTCGCTGAACGCGCATACTCAAGGTTTTTCATAGGCTCTGCAATTTTTGTCTGAGCTGCCGATACCTTCCACTGGGCGAGCGCGACGAGCAACAGGCCGGAAGTGAGAATTGCTGTTGTCAGCAGATTTAGGCGCTCAATCCATCGTCCGGGCTTTGTGATACTTTGCGCACGATCCCGCAGACGACGGCGAATACCGCTCGAAACCACTCGAGGTTTTGAAGGCATCATTCGACCAGGCAGTTGGATCAACCGGTGCTCCTTCAGCTTCCGAGACGACCCAGAGCCTCAGGGACCTTCAACCGGGGCACCTGATTGGATGTCAGGCGACCGGTTGTACCGACGCTTAAAGCAAATACCGGGGAATATCCCCATCGGCTTTATGTGCATGGCATCCATGCCCCATCCAACTCCGATAAGTAACAAGAAGGGCCCTAAGCCGCCTCCGCCTGGTGCGTCGAATCGCCCTCGCCCGGAGCCGGGCGCTTTTCGAAGA
>JASLBD010000321.1 GCA_030146745.1 Allosphingosinicella sp.
ACGCGGATGAAATCCGACCTTCACAAGGTGCTGCACCCGATTGCGGGGCGGCCGATGATCGAGCATCTGCTCGACGGAGTCGAGGCGCTGGGCGCCGAGCGGGTGGTGGTCGTCGTCGGCGACCGGCGCGAGCAGCTCGAGGCGGCGCTCGACAAGCGCGACGTCCAGTTCGCCGTCCAGGAGCCGCAGCTCGGCACGGCCCATGCCGTCCTCCAGGCGGAGCAGGCGCTGGCCGGCTTCGAGGGCGACGTCCTGCTCCTGTCGGGTGACGTCCCCTTCATCCGCACCGGGACGATGCGCATGATGCTGGACGCGCTCCACGGCGATCCCGCGCCCGCCGCCGTCGTGCTCGGCTTCCGGCCGACGGACGCCGGCGCCTACGGGCGTATCGTCGCCGGAGCCGACGGACGAATCGTCAAGATGGTCGAGCATAAGGACGCTACCGAGGAGGAGCGCGGAATAGGCTTGTGCAATTCGAACCTGTTCGCGGTGCGCTCCGCGGACCTGTGGCCGCTGCTCAAGCGGGTCGGCAACGACAATGCGCAACAAGAATATTACCTCCCCGACATCGTCATGGTCGCCGCTTCGGACGGACGGACGAGCCTGGTGCTCGAAGGCGAGGCGGCGGAGACGATCGGCCCCAACAGCCGCGGCGAATTCGCGCTCGCGGAAAGCGCCTGGCAGAGCCGGCGGCGGGCGGTGGCGATGGCCGAAGGCGCCACTTTGATCGCGCCGGAGACGGTGTGGTTCGCCTTCGACACCAGGCTCGGCCGCGACGTCACGATCGAGCCCAACGTCTTCTTCGGCCCGGGCGTCACGATCGCCGACGGGGTCCGGATCCGCGCCTTCAGCCACATCGAGGGCGCGGCCATCGCGGTCGGCGCCGAGATCGGCCCTTATGCGCGCCTGCGCCCGGGAACGATCATCGGCGAGAAGGCCAAGGTCGGCAATTTCGTCGAGACCAAGAAAGCGAAGCTCGGCCCCGGCGCCAAGGCCAGCCACCTCACCTATCTGGGCGACGCCGAGGTCGGCGCCGGCGCCAATGTCGGGGCGGGGACGATCACCTGCAATTACGACGGCTATTTCAAATATGGCACCGTGATCGGCGAGGGCGCCTTCATCGGCTCCAACTCGGCCCTGGTCGCCCCGGTCAGCATCGGCGCCGGAGCGATCGTCGGCGCCGGATCGGTGGTGACGAGGGACGTCGAGGCGGATGCGCTGGCGCTGGCGCGGGGGACGCAGGACAACAAGCCGGGCTGGGCCGCGCGATTCCGGGCGGCGATGCTGGCGAAAAAGAAAGCGGGGTAACCGTCATCCCCGCGAAAGCGGGGATCCACCCGGACTCTCCACCCTCCACAACCTCAGAATGGATTCCCGCTTTCGCGGGAATGACGTAAGGACGAAAACATGTGCGGAATCATCGGCATCGTCGGGCGCGAGGAAGTGTCCGAGCGGCTCATGAAGGGCCTGAGGCGGCTCGAATATCGCGGCTATGACAGCGCCGGGATCTGCACGATCCTGGACGGCGCGCTCGAGCGCCGCCGGGCCGAGGGCAAGCTCGACAACCTCGCCGCCGAGCTCGCGGCCAATCCGCTCGCCGGGACGATCGGGATCGCCCACACGCGCTGGGCCACCCACGGCGCTCCGACCGTCGGCAACGCCCATCCCCACATCGTCGGCGGAGTCGCGCTGGTCCACAACGGCATCATCGAGAATTTCCGTGCCCTCCGCGAGGAGATGCAGGCGGCCGGGCGGACCTTCCAGTCGCAGACCGACAGCGAGGTGGTCGCCCATCTGATCGACCACCAGCTGGAGCAGGGCAAGAGCCCGAAGGACGCCGTCGCCGCGATCCTCCCCCGCCTGCACGGCGCCTTTGCCATCACCATCCTGTTCCGCGACCATCCCGATATGCTGATCGGCGCCCGCATGGGGGCGCCGCTCACGATCGGCTATGGCGAGGGCGAGACCTATCTCGGCTCCGACGCTCTGGCGCTGGCCGGACTCACCCAGAGCATCGCCTATCTGGACGAGGGCGACTGGGCGGTCATCGGCCATGACGGGGCGAGCATCTTCAACCGCGCCAACGAGCCGGTAGAGCGCGAGATCGTCGCCTCGGGCGCGTCGAGCGACGTCGGCGACAAGGGCAATCACGCCCATTTCATGCAGAAGGAGATATTCGAGCAGCCGATCGTGGTCGCCCAGACCCTCTCCTCCTACCTGCGCCCGTTCGAGCGCAAGGTCGCGCTGCCGGCGATGGACGAGGATTTCGCGAACGTGCCCCGGGTCACGATCGTCGCCTGCGGGACCAGCTTCTACGCCGGGATGGTCGCCAAATACTGGTTCGAGCAATTCGCCCGGGTCCCCGTCGAGCTCGATATCGCGTCCGAGTTCCGCTACCGCCAGCCGGTGCTCGAGCCGGGCGGGCTCGCTCTCTTCATCTCGCAATCGGGCGAGACGGCCGACACCCTCGCCGCGCTCCGCCACGCCCGCGCCGAGGGCCAGCGGATCGCGGTCGTCGTCAACGTTCCGACCAGCTCGATGGCGCGCGAGGCCGACCTCCTCCTTCCCACCCATGCCGGGCCCGAGATCGGGGTCGCCTCGACCAAGGCCTTCACCTGCCAGCTCGCCGTGCTCGCCGCGCTCGCCGCCAAGCTCGCCCGCGACAAGGGCCGGATCAGCGAGGCGGAGGAGCGCGAGATCGTCGACCATCTATCGGAAGCCCCCGCCGCGATGAACGCGGCGCTCGGCCATGACGAGGAGATCGCGGCGATGGCGCCGCTGATCGCGCAGGCCCGCGACGTCCTCTATCTCGGCCGCGGCGCCGACTATCCGCTCGCCATGGAAGGCGCGCTCAAGCTCAAGGAGATCAGCTACATCCACG
>JASLBD010000322.1 GCA_030146745.1 Allosphingosinicella sp.
CTGTTCGAGAAGAAGCACGGCATCCGCCTCGGCTTCATGAGCTTCTTCGTGAAGGCGGCGGTGCTGGCCGCGCGCGACGTGCCGTCGGTCAACGCCTACATAGAAGGCGAGGAGATCGTCTATCACGATTATGTCGACGTCTCGGTCGCCGTGTCCGCGCCCAACGGCCTCGTCGTCCCGGTCATCCGCGACGCCCAGGCGCTGAGCTTCGCCGAGATCGAGAAGACGATCGCCGACTTCGGCAAGCGCGCCAAGGAAGGCTCGCTGACCATGGCCGACATGGAGGGCGGCACCTTCACAATCTCCAACGGCGGAGTGTTCGGATCGCTTCTCTCGACCCCGATCATCAACCCGCCCCAGTCGGCGGTGCTCGGAATGCACCGGATCGAGGAGCGGCCGGTGGTGCGCGACGGTCAGGTCGTGGTCCGGCCGATGATGTATCTGGCGCTCTCCTACGACCACCGGCTGGTCGACGGCCGCGAGGCGGTCACCTTCCTGGTGCGGATGAAGGAAGCGCTGGAAGACCCCACGCGATTGCTCATCGACCTTTGAACCCGTCGGCCCCGGACTTGATCCGGGGTTGTCGAAGCCCTCTCCTTCCGCGGAAGGAGGAAGAAAAGGAAAGCCCTTCGACAAGCTCAGGGCGAACGGAGTTTTGGAATGTCAGAGACCAGTTTCGACGTCATCATCATCGGCTCCGGCCCCGGCGGCTATGTCGCCGCGATTCGGGCCGCGCAGCTCGGGCTGAAGACCGCCTGCGTCGAGAGCCGGGAGACGCTCGGCGGCACTTGCCTCAACGTCGGCTGCATCCCGTCCAAGGCCCTGCTCCACGCTTCCGAGCTGTTCGAGGAAGCGGCCCACGGCACGATGGCCAAATGGGGGATCAAGGCGAAGGAGGTCGAGCTCGACCTCGACGCCATGCATGCCGGCCGCCGCGAGGCGGTGAAGGGCCTTACCGGCGGAATCGAGTTCCTGTTCAAGAAGAACAAGATCACGTGGCTCAAGGGCCATGCGAAGTTCACCGGTCCGAACGCGATCGACGTGGCGGGGCAGGCCTTCAGCGCCAAGAACATCGTCATCGCCACCGGCTCCTCGGTGACCCCGCTGCCGGGCGTCGACATCGACCGGGAGCGGATCGTCGATTCCACCGGAGCGCTGGAGCTCGCCAGCGTGCCCGGCCACATGGTGGTGATCGGCGGCGGAGTCATCGGGCTCGAGCTCGGCTCGGTCTGGCGGCGACTCGGAGCGAAGGTGACCGTGGTCGAATATCTGGACCAGATATTGCCGGGAATGGACGCCGAGATCCGCAAGGAAGCGGCCAAGATCTTCAAGAAGCAGGGCTTCGAGATCCGCACCTCGACCAAGGTCACCAAGGCCGAGAGGCAGGGGGAGGGCGTCGTCCTCACCGTTGAGCCGGCGCAGGGCGGCGACGCTCAGACGGTAGAGGCGGATGTGGTCCTGGTCTCGATCGGGCGGCGGCCCAATACCGAAGGGCTCAACCTCGAGGCGGCCGGTGTCCAGCTCAACAGGCGCGGCCAGATCGAGGTCGACCACGATTTCCGAACCGGAGTCGAGGGTGTCTACGCGATCGGCGACGTGACCCCGGGGCCGATGCTCGCCCACAAGGCGGAGGACGAGGGGATCGCCGTCGCCGAGATCCTCGCGGGACAGGTCGGGATCGTCAATCACGACGTCATTCCCGGAGTCGTCTACACCTTCCCGGAGATCGCCGCGGTCGGCAAAACCGAGGAGGAGCTGAAGGAGGCGGGCGTCGAGTATAAGACCGGCAAGTTCCCGATGCTGGCCAACAGCCGCGCCAAGACCAATCGGGAGACGGACGGCTTCGTCAAGGTCATCGCCGACGCCCGCACCGACCGGGTGCTGGGGGTCCACATCATCGCCTCGGTCGCCGGCACCATGATCGCCCAGGCCGCGCAGGCGATGGAGTTCGGAGCGACCAGCGAGGACATCGCCTATACCTGCCACGCCCACCCCACCCATTCGGAAGCGATGAAGGAAGCGGCGATGGCGGTGACGGGCAAGCCGATCCACGTCTGACGGCGTAAACGGCGCGGCCGGCTTGACTGTGGACCGCGACAGGCGTTTCCTCCATTCCTGAACCGTAACGATGGAGCGCGGCCCTTGAAACTCGTTCCCGCCTTCCTGGCCTGCGCGCTGACGCTCTCCGGCTGCGGCGCCAAGGCGCTTGAGCTGCCGGCGGACCCGGTCGACCGCGCCGCGACCTGCGCGGTCGTCGCCGCGGCGGCCGCGCGCACCGCCGTTCCCGACATCAAGGCGCCGCTGCCGCTCGCGGCGCAGGGCAAGATCTTCCATCATGCCCTGCTCGCCGCCTCCCAGGACGGGGCGTTCGAGGCCGACACCGCGAACCGGGTCAACAAGCGCATGCGCGAGCTCGAGGCCGGGATCACCGGCGGCAAGTGGCAGGACCTCGTCCCGGCCTGCGACGCGGCCTTCCCGGCGACGACGAAGACCGACGTCTCGCTTCCCTCCGGCCGCTTCGAGGCGCAGATCGCCTGCGAGGAGCTGGCCGAGTTCACCAGCGTCGCTCTCGAAGGCTCGGAAGTGCATTTCGGCAACGAGCTCGCCGGCTACCGGCGAATGCGCACCGAATTGAACGATGCCCTCGCCCCCGGCCTTCGCGCCCGCGCCGGTTCGAGCAGCGAGGCGCAGAGCCGCGAGCGCAAGCGCGCCCTCGCCGCGGCGGCGGCGCTCGGCTCGCCCATCCCCGTCCTCGACAAGTGCCGGGAGCGGTTCAAATAGGCGGGAATCCCGCTTCCTTTCTCCCGACGCCTGAGTGAAGCTGAGGGGTGGGAAGAGCGATCATGAAGGCTCGGCAAAGGCTCAGGCGCTGGCATGTCTGGCTCGGCTGGATCGTCGGTCTGCCCCTCCTCGCCTGGACGGTGTCCGGGCTGGTCATGATCGCCCGCCCGATCGAGACGGTCCGGGGCGAAGGCCTGATCGCCCGGGCGCCCGCCCTCCCGGCGGGGCTGGCGCCGGTGCCGCCGGCCATCGGGCCGCGGCCGCTCGCCTCGCTCCGGCTGGAGCCCGGCCCCGAAGGGCCCCGATGGCTGCTCAAATATGCCGACGGCGCCACCCGCCTCGCCGATCCGGCCAGCGGCCGGCTGCTGCCGCCGCTCGGCCCCGCCGACGCCGCCCGGATCGTCGATGCGCGCTATAGAGGCAAGGCGCGGATCGTCGCCGTCGACCGCACTTCGGCCGAGGCGCCGCCGCTCGAACTTCGCCGCAAGGTCGCGGCCTGGCGGGTGACAATGAGCGACGGGACCCGCTTTTACCTCGACGCCGCGACGGGCGAGATCCTGGCCCGGCGAACCTCCTGGTGGCGCTTCTACGATCTGATGTGGGGGATCCACATCATGGACCTCGAGACCCGCGAGGACGCCCACAATCCCCTGCTCATCGGCTTCGCGATCGCGGCGCTGGTGACGATTCTCCTCGCGCTCGCGATGCTCCCGCTCACCCTGAGGCGTCGCCGCCGGTGACCGGCCCGGCCGCCTTGCTGGGCACGGCGCTGCCCTATCTGGACTGGGCGGGAGTCGCCGTCTTCGCCTGCTCGGGCGCGCTGGTCGCGGCGGCGAAGAGGCAGACGCTCGTCACCTTGATCTTCTTCGCAATCGTCACCGGGGTCGGGGGCGGCACGGCGCGCGACCTGCTGATCGGTGCGCCGGTCTTCTGGGTTCACGAGAATATCATCCTCGTCATCTGCTTCGCCGCCGCCCTGGCGGTGTGGCTGCTGCCGGGGGCGCTCTGGCAGGGGCGGGCTCTGCCCTGGCTGGATGCCGTCGGCATAGCCGCCTATGCGACGTACGGCGCGGCCAAGGGGCTTGCCTTCGGCCTGGCGCCGATCCCGGCGATGGCGATGGGCGTGCTCACCGCCTGCCTCGGCGGGATCGTGCGCGACGTGCTCGCCGGCGATCCGTCCATCCTGATGCGCCCGGAGCTCTATGTGACCGCCGCGGCCCTGTCCGCGGCGCTGATGGTGGGGCTGCTCCTAGCCGGCGTTCCCGCCGCGATCGCAGGTCTGATCGCCTCCTCTGCGGGCTTCCTGTTGCGCGCGGGAGCCATCCACTTCGGCTGGAAGCTGCCGGCGTACAGCCGCGAGGCGGGATAGCGGGCCGTCCCCCCCGAGGCCGGAAGACCCAGGAGCCCAAGCCTTGCGAGATCACACCCAATGCCGGAGTGCCCATATCCGCAACATGCTTGCTCGGTGCCTGGCACCGAACTTTAAGTGATTGGGAATCCAGGAACCGGCTCCGCTCGCCGGATAACGATAGTGGATTTGCGGCTGGAAGCGTGGCTTCGGGGCACACAGGCGGCTTGACTTGATTGAATGTTCAATCAACAATGCTTCATGGGCGCGAAAGACACCCGCGGCCGCATCGTCGAAGCGGCGATGGAGCTGTTCTGGCTCAAGGGTTACGGCTCGACTTCCATCGCCGACATCCTCAGCCGCAGCCAGGTCAACAGTGGCAGCCTCTACCATTTCTTCCCCGGCAAGCAGGACGTGCTGCTGGCAGTGCTCGAAGCCTACCGCGACGGTATCCGTCCGATGCTGCTCGAGCCCGCATGGTCCGGCACGGACGACCCCATCGAACGGGTGTTCGCGTTACTGGCTTTGTACCGCCGCGCCATTGT
>JASLBD010000334.1 GCA_030146745.1 Allosphingosinicella sp.
GGCGTAGAAGACGGCGAAGGCGGTTCCGTAGAGGAAGCCGATCTGGGCGTCGGAGACCGAAAGGTCGCGCTTGATGTCGCCGACCAGGATCGACAGGATCTGCCGGTCGATGAAGTTGACGATGTAGACGAGGACGAGGACGAAGAGCGCGTACCAGGCATAGGCGCCGATGCGGGCGGGACGGGCCGGGGCGGGTGCAGCGGGGTCGGACGCCATGGGCCCTCTCATTGTGCTTCTGATTGCATGTGGCTAGCAGAGCGGGCCGCTTTGGCAACTGGGGAACCCTCGGCATGCCCGTGAAGAGCTCCGTCCTGTTCGTCTGCCTCGGCAATATCTGCCGGTCGCCGCTCGCCGAGGCGGCCTTCCGGCGCGAGGCGGAGCGGCTCGGGCTCGACGTGGAGATCGACTCCGCCGGCACCGGCGACTGGCATATCGGCCATCCCCCCGATCCTCGGGCCGCCGCGGTCGCGTCGCGCAACGGGATCGACATTTCCCACCTCAAGGCGCGGCTGGTGACGGCGGACGACTTCCGCCGCTTCGACCATATCGTCGCTCTCGATGCCAGGAACCTCGCCGACCTCGAGGCGCTTCGCCCCGCCGACGGCAAGGCGAAGCTTTCGCTGCTTCTCGACCATGTCGAGGGGCGGGAGGGTCAGGCGGTGGCCGATCCCTATTACGGCGACGACAGCCATTTCGACACCGCCTGGGACGAGGTGAGCGCCGGCGCCGAAGGGCTGGCGCGCCGGATCGCCGAGGACGAATGACGGCCTTCGCGCGGCGGGTCGCGGCGCTGGCCGGCCTCCCCGAGGACCGGCTGGAACGGCTCGCCGGCGGCGACCTTTCCGAAGCCTTGCTGGTCCGGCGCGCCGACGGGCGCTGCACCGTCGCCAAGCGCGACCTTTCCGCCGGCGCGGAGGCCGCGATGCTTCGCGCCATCGCCGCGGCCGGAATCCCCGCGCCGCTCGTCGAGGGCGAGCATGACGGCGTGCTTCTGCTCGAGCATGTCCCGAACGACCGGGTGTTCAGCCCGGCCGCCTGGGCCGACGTCGGAGCCGCGCTCAGGCGTCTCCACGATCATGAAGGCGGCCACTATGGCTGGCCGGTCGATTATCAGATCGGCACGGTGGCGCTCGACAATCGCGAGCGGCGCGACTGGCCCGGCTTCTGGGCGGAGCAGAGGCTGGCCGCCACCGCGGGCGTGCTCGACCGGCCCTGGCGAGAGCGGGTCGGCGCCCTGGCGAAGCGGACGGGCGAGATCGCTCCCCCCGCGCCCCGCGCAGCCCTGCTTCACGGCGATTTGTGGAGCGGCAACATCCTCGTCGCCGACGGCCGCCTCGCCGCCCTCATCGACCCGGCCTGCTATCATGGCGATCCCGAGGTCGATCTCGCCATGCTGAGCTTGTTCGACAGCCCGGGAACCACCTTCTGGGAGGCCTACGGTCCGCTCGAGCCGGGCTGGGAGGAGCGGCGCGCCCTGTATCAGCTGTTCCCGGCGCTACTCCACATGCGGCTGTTCGGCGACACCTATGCGGGCATGGTCGACCGGCTGCTGTCGCGGCTGGGGGCCTAGGTGCCCTTCATTCCTCCCCGCGATTTCGCGGGGAGGGGGACCGCGCGAAGCGCGGTGGAGGGGTTCTTCGAAGTCGGCAAAGCCCTTCCACCATGCTTCGCATGGTCCCCCTCCCCCGGAAATCCGGGGGAGGAATTTCACCCCAGCTTGTACCGCTCCGCCACCTCGTAGAGCGGCCCGTCGGGCGTGAAGCGGCTTTCGTAGAGGCGGAATTCGTCGACCGCGAAGGGCGGGCTGGTGATTCCGCCGGATTGCTCGATCAGGCCCTGCACCGGGCCGGAGCCGCGGGGAAGGCGGGCGAGGGTAACGTGGGGCGTATAGGCGCGCCGGTCCGGCTCGACCCCGACCCTGACCAGCGCCTGGTCCACTTTCTTGTGGAGCGCCCGCAAGGGGTCCAGCGGCGCGACCCCGGCCCAGAGGGTCACCGGCTCGCCGCGCCGGTCGAACACGCCCAGGCCATTTAGGGCGATCGAGAAGGCCGAATGATGGACGCTGCTCAAGGCCGCATCGACGTCGAGCGCCATATGGCGGTCGACCTCGCCGATGAAGCGCACGGTCAGGTGCAGCTGGTCCTCGTCCTGCCAGCGGGCGCCGGCAACTCCGCCCATCAGGCCGAGGAGCCGGGCGCGGACCGCGGCGGCGGGGCGGATCGCGACGAAGAGGCGGTGCATGGCCGCGGTTCCTAGCGGCCCGAAGCCGCCGTGCGTACCGGTTTTCCTTGAAGTTGGGCGCCTTTCTCACGATATTGGCGCCAGCGGCGTTGGCATTCGCCGCCAAAGGAGAGAGTTTAAATGGCTAACGGATTTGACCCGCGCGCGACCGCAGCGCCGAACACGGCCGATACGCTCGGCCGGGAGAGCGTCGCCTATGACGCGGGCCTGCGGTCCTACATGCTGTCGGTTTACAACTACATGGCGTCGGGCGTTCTGCTCACCGGCGTCGTCGCCTTGCTGTTCGCCCGCTCGGGCGCGGCCGAGACGATCCTGATGGGTCCGGGTATCCTCAAATACCTGATCATGTTCTCGCCGCTGGCGTTCGTGCTGGTGCTCAGCTTCGGAATCAACCGCCTGTCCACCGGGACGGCGCAGCTGCTCTTCTGGGCGTTCGCGACGGTCATGGGCCTCTCCATGGCCTCGATCTTCCTGGTCTATACCGGGCAGTCGATCGCGATGACCTTCTTCGCCACGTCGGCCGCCTTCCTGTCGCTCAGCCTCTACGGCTATACGACGAAGCGCGACCTCTCGGGCTTCGGCACGTTCCTGATCATGGGCGTCGTCGGCCTCATCGTCGCGATGCTGCTCAACCTGTGGTTCCAGTCGCCGGTCATGACCCTGGCGATCAGCGCCATCGGCGTTCTGATCTTCGCGGGCCTGACCGCCTACGACACGCAGCGGATCAAGAGCCTGTACGCTCACGTCGCCGGCACCGACATGATCGGCAAGACGGTGATCATGGGCGCGCTGTCGCTCTATCTCGACTTCGTCAACATGTTCACCTTCCTCCTGCAGTTCCTCGGCAGCCGCGAATAATCGGCGGCTCCGATCGCAGAATGAGGCGAGGCCCGGCGGAAACGCCGGGCCTTTTCCTTTTGGGGCCCCAGCCTGCGCCGGGGCGACGTGTCAACCGACGTAGCGCCCGAAGAAATCGAGGGTGCGCTGCCAGGCCAGCCTGGCGGCCGCTGCATCGTAGCGCTCGGCCGAAGTGTCGTTGTGGAAGGCGTGGTTGACCCCGGCATAGACGTGCGCGTCGACCGTCTTGCCGGCGGCGGCGAGCGCGTCGCGCCAGGGGAAGCCGGTCTTGTTCACCCGCTCGTCGAGCTCGGCATAATGAAGCTGCAACGGCGCCCGGATCTGCGCCGCCAGCGCCGGGTCCGGGGCGGGGCCGTAGAAGGACACGCCGGCGTCCAGAACCTCGCCGGCGGCCAGCGCCACCCGGTTGACCATCCCTCCGCCCCAGCAGAAGCCGACCGCCCCCGCCTTGCCGTTGCTTCCGGGCAGCGACTTGAGCAGGCGAAGGGTGGCGACCGCGTCGGCCGCCGTCGCGCCCAGGTCGAGCCTGCCGATCGCCTCGCGCGCGGCGTCCTGGTCGGCGGGGGTGCCGCCGACCGGGGAGAGGAAGTCCGCCGCGACCGCGCGGTAGCCGGCGACGGCAAGCCGGCGGGCGACGTCCTCGGCATAGGGGTTGAGCCCGCGATTCTCATGGATGACGAGGACCGAGCCGAGCGGTCCGGCCGCTTCGCGCGGCTCGGCCTGATAGCCTTTCATCGTCCGGCCACTGCCGACCGGCCAGGTCATCCGGCGCCCGCGGATACGGGAATCCTTCTCGGGGATCAGCGCCGCGGCGGCCGGATCGGCCGCGATCGAGGCGAGCAGGACGGAGGCGGCGGCAGCGCTCCCGGCGAGGCGGGTCAGGTCCGCCATGAAGGCGCGGCGGTCCATGCCTTCATGCGTGTACCGGTCGTAAAGAGCGATGGCGGCGGCGCGGAGGTCGCTCATCTCAGGCCTGCTGCGGCTGCGGACGGGACTGCTCGGGCATCAGCGCGTCGTCAATCTCCCGGGCGCGGAGAGCGGCGGGGCGGGCGCTGAGCCGATCGAAATAGTCGACGAAGGACGGCCGCTTGTCGATCGTTCCGAACATCAGCCCCCAGCCGATCTGCGAGCCGACATAGACGTCGGCGGCGGTGAACTGGTCGCCGCAGATATAGGGGCCCGAGCCGAGGCAGCGCTCGAGCGCGTCGATCGTCTCCTCGAAGCTGCCGTAGCCGGCCATTGCCTTCTTGTCGGCGGGTGCGAGCAGGCCGAGGGCCTTGCCGGTCACCGCCGATTCGACCGGCCCGGCGGCGAAGAACATCCAGCGATAATAAGGTCCGCGTCGCGGATTGCCCGGCGGCGGCGCCAGCCCGGCGTCCGGGAAGGCCTCGGCGAGATAGGCGCAGATCGCCGCGCCTTCGGTCACCACCGTATCGCCATGCTTGATCGCCGGCACCTTCCCCATGGGATTGATGGCGAGATATTCGGGCGCCTTCATCGTCGTCCCATAATCGAGAATCACCGTCTCGTAGGGATGGCCGACCTCCTCAAGCATCCAGCGGACGATCCGGCCGCGCGACATCGGGTTGGTGTAGAATGTAAGGCTGGTGTCGGACATGGGGAGGGCTCCAGAGTTGCGCAGCCGTCCTCTAGCGTCACTCAGGCGGTTGTGGGAGTCGCCGCGTGAGCCTGCTCAATTGCCGGTAGCGATCTCGCGGCGGATCCAGGGAAGGATCGTGGAGATGCGGACATAGCGCTCGACCACGCCGTAGCGTCCCTCCGGACCGCCGAACGTCCGCTGGTGGGAGCTGACGCCGAGCGTCGCCCAGCCGTGCCCCTTCCTGACGAGGGCGGGGCCGCCGCTGTCTCCGGGGCCGCTGATCCCCTCGAGCTTGAGCGCGCGCCCTTCGCGGGGATCGTCGAACTTCCAGTCGAGGTAAAGCTCGCTCGCGGAGTCCACGCGGTTGTGGGCGAGTCGGAACCGTCCGTCGGCGCCGGTAAGCGCATCGGCGCCGTTGCCGATTCCGCCCCAGCCGGGCAGGATCACCGTCTTGCCGACCTCATCCTTGCGATCGTACAGCGCCACCGGCCGCACCCCGCGCACCGGCTGCGACAGGCGGAGCAGCGCGACGTCGGTCCAGTTCGGCCTGGATGGCCGGGTCATCTCGCTGTCGGGATGGGGAACGAGCCGGTCGATGAACGCTTCCCTGCCCGCGATCTCGACCCGGAATCCCGCTTTTCCGCCCGCCGCCGCCTCGATGATATGCTCGCCCGTACAGTGCGCCGCGGTCACCGCCCAGCGTTCGTGGATGAGGGTCGCGACGCAATCCCTATGTCCCTTCGGACTGCGGTAGAGGGCGAAGATCGCCGGATGGTCGCGCTCGTCCGCTACATAGACCAGATCGGGTATGTCGTGGCGGACGACAATGGATTGCGAGCTGCTCGCCATCGCCAGAACGAGCCCTCCGACCGCTGCTTTCACGAGCCGCATACTCACCTCCGCCCGAGGCGTAGGAAGCGGGCGAGGGGCGGTCAATCACCCGCCCTTGCGCATTATCGGCCGCGCCCGCGGGACCCGGAGGCGAGCCGGACACGGCCGGAACGCATCAACGCTGCTCTTCAGCCTGGCCCAGTGTTCGAGCTGCCAGCGACATTGGAAGGCTCTACGACAGGCGGCTGCGGCTCTGCGGGCCTTTCGATCTTGACGGGTGGCGCCTCTAACGCTGGGCGGGGGTATTGCCAGAAGTACCAGCTCATTACGTATCCGGGCACCGCGAGCATCGCGCCTGCCGCAATGGAGAGCCAAATCCCCAGCTTCTTGCGGCCCACTATAATGCGCATGGTAACTTCTGAGCGCCGGAGGTCTTTGTAGTCCTGCACAAGGCCAGGAAAATCGCCCGCTGTGATGGCTGCGTAAATTTCGTCCCGGTCCGAACGCCGTCCGCGAGACGTGACAATCGCCCGCCGCACGTCATCAAGACGCCGTAGAAAATTCACATAATCGGGATACGAGCTGTGAACGATGTCGTAGCCCATCTGTCTGGCTATCAATTCTGA
>JASLBD010000360.1 GCA_030146745.1 Allosphingosinicella sp.
ACCGCGACGGGCTCGAGAGCGAGCTCACCTTCCCGGACGGGATCAAGTTCCGGACCGCCCGCGACGGGCTCGGCCGGACCGGGGCGATCCACCAGGGCGCGCTCGGCTCGACGTCGCCGGCCATGGTCGGCTTCGCCTGGAACTGGGCCGGCCAATTCTATTATTTCGCGCGCCGCTTCGGCGACTGGAGCCTCTACGGCCATGACTCCGCCGGCCGGCTCTGGGCGATCGAGGACGGGTTCGCCGGCGGTCTCGGCAACAGCCGCTCGGAGTTCCTCCACAATCCCGCCGGCCAGCTGAGGAGCGAGAGCCGCACCAACGACAGCTACGCCTGGACCGGCGCAGTCGCGGTCGTGCGCAGTCAGGAACGGCCATCCGGGGCGGCGGCGTCCGGCTCCCGCGGCTTTGCACGAGCGGCGAGCCGGCGAAGGCGGGCGCCGGCCTTCCGGCCTCGTCAGCCGGTCGGGACCGAGGCGCCGGCATAAGGGTCCGCGACGCCATAGGGGTCCGGCGGGACGGCGGGTGCCGTCGACGCGGGCGGCGGCGGCGGCGGCGGCGGCGGTATCCAGGGCTCCACCCCGAAGGCGGGTTCCGCCGATCCATAGCCGCCGTCGGCGACCGACCGGATCCCCGAGGCGATGCCCGAAGCTCCGAAGAGGATGAAGCAGCCCAGGACCACGCTCGCGCCGCGACGCAGGTCCAGCCGCCCCGACAGCATCATCAGGCCGACCGTGGCGACGCAGATCACCGCCACGGTGGTCGCAACCGTTCCGAGCAAAGTATTCTGAAGCCACAGGACGGCCGCGACGAGCGCTCCGGAACCGCCGGGATCCGCGAGCGGGAGCGACGGGTATGCGTAAACCCAGTCCACCTTGCGCTTGCTCTCCGTTGCGACGAGTCCCGAGCTTATAGGCGAGAGCGCGCCCGAACCCAATGGCGATGGCGGCGACAGTGCCCTTTTTTCCTAGGCATTCGAGCTCTGCCCGGAGGAATCGGGCCGCGCCGGGCCGGAGCGGGCGGACCGCGGCACCTATCAATTTCACCCCGCCTCGCTTATTCGGGACGAGGAAAGGATCGCTCCATGACGAAGTCATCGACCGGCGACGGCGAGCTGTTCATCCATCTGGACGTCGCCGGTCTCGCAGCGCTGATGAAGGCGATCGAAGCGGCAATGACGGACGGGCCCGGGCAGCTGGCTTTGCGCAGCGGCGGCGGAATGGTCGTCAGCGACGGCGGTTCGGACCGGTTCACCAGGTTGACGGTGACTTTCGCCGGTCCCGCCGACCCGCCCGACGACGCCTGGCGGAGCGGCCGGCCCGATCCGGAGCCCGAGCCCCTTCTGCCCGTTCTCGCCCTTCAGGCCTGATCGCGAAGCCCTTCCGAGGGACGGCGACCGCGATTTTTTTCCGCCCGCCGAGCTATTCCACTGTAATTCGAGCCTCTTCCCTTCTAAAGTCGGCGCCAAGGCACGCATAATATTGCCGCAAGGAGATCGAACGATTTCTTGCGGCAAAGCCGACGAAGACTGTCGCGCCCAAGGTGCGGCATGAAGGACATAAGAATGGCATCGGATATCAAGCCCTCTCCACCCAGCGGCGACGACGAACTGTTCGTCCATCTCGACCTGGACGGCCTCGCTGCCCTGCTTCGCGCAGTGGAAGCAGCGCTGGCGACGGGGCGCGGACACCTGACCTGCGAGTCGGCGGGCGGGCGGGGAATTGCCGTCAGCAGCGGATCGTCGCACGCATTCGACCAGGTGACGGTGACCTTCAGCCGGCCGCGCAGCACTCAATAAGGCCGGCGCTCCCGCCGGCGGCCGCTTCAGCCGTCCGCGTCCGAGCCCCGGAGCATCGAGTCGAGCCGGCCGCCGCGTTCGAGCTCGGCGAGATCGTCGGAGCCGCCGACATGCCGGCCGTCGATGAATATCTGGGGAACGGTGGTTCGGCCATTGGCCCGGCCGAGCATCTCGTCGCGCTTGCCGGGCACCGAATTGATCTCATATTCCTCGTAATCGGCGCCTTTCTCCTCGAGCAGCTTCTTGGCTCGGGCGCAATAGGGACAGCCGAACTTGGTATAGATCTCGACTCGGGCCATTATCAGCTCCTGCCTGGGGTGCGTGTTGCGTAGGAGAACACTGCGGGCGGCGATAGGTTCATGCTTCGTCGACATGGACGACTCGGGCCCAGCACAAAATTTCCACGGAGGCGGCGCCGCCGCGCTTCAGCGCCCGGGCGCAGGCGGCGGCGGTGGCGCCGCTCGTATAGACGTCGTCGACGAGCAGGATGCGGCGGCCGGCAAGGCGGCTCCTCGCCCGCGGCGGGACCTTGAAGGCGCCGCGCACCGCGAGCATCCGCTCTCGGCGGCCGAGGCCCTTGAGCGGCGGCGTGGCTCGGGTTCGGCTCAGCAGGTCGAGCCCGACGGCCAAGCCGGTCCGGCGCGAGAGGGCGGAGGCGATCAAGGCGGCCTGGTTGTAACCCCGCTTCCATATCCGCCACCGGTGAAGCGGAACGGGAACTAGCAGCGCACCCCCCTCCCCCGGGCGCCCCTCTTCCGGAGGCCCCTCTTCCGGACGCACGTGGCGGAGCATGAAATGGGCAAGGGTTTCGGCGAGTGCGGGGCGGCCGCTATACTTGAGCTTCAGGGCGACCTGGCGCGAGACGTCACCATAGGCGACCGCCGCGCGCAGCCGGTCGAAGGGCGGCGGCTCGGCGAGGCAGCGGCCGCACGCCGACTCGCCGTCGGCCGGATAGGCGAAGGGCAGGCCGCAGCGGGCGCAGCAGGGCTCGCCTAGGAAGGTGAGCGAGCGCCAGCAGTCGAGGCAGAAACGGTGCGGCTCGCCGGTGATCGCGCCGCAGCCCGGGCAGCGCGGGGGAAGCGCGAAATCGAGCATCCGGCGGAGCGCGGCATGAGCGAAGGCGGCGGCCGGAGCGGGCATGGGGCGAGTGTGGCGCGGCGGCGGCCGCGCATCAATCCTCGCCCGCCGCTTTCTTCCCGGCGCGTTAGGGATATTTGAACCGCCCGGCGCCCATAGCGGCGCGATGCGACCCCGAGGCGAAGCGAGGAAAATGCCGGAACGCGTGCTGCTGCTGGGCGACGACCTGCGGGCCTTCCTGGCCATCGCCCGCTCGCTCGGGCGGCTTGGCGTGGAGGTCCATGCCGCGCCGTCCGATTTCTCGTCGCCGGCGCTCAAATCCCGCTACATCGCCGCGGCGCACCGCCTGCCGCCCTACCCGCTCGACCCCGAGGCCTGGGAAGCCGCGCTTGCGCGGCTGATCGCCGATCATGGCTTCGCGAAGGTGGTGCCGACCAGCGACAGCGGCCTGTTCATGCTTCGCCACCATGCCGAGGCGCTCGGGCGCGAGCGGATCGGGATCGCCAACGAAGCTGCGCTCGAGATCTTCAGCGACAAGGCCAACACCCGGGCGCTGGCCGAGCGCCACGGAACGGCGGTGGCGCTCGGCAGGCTGCTCGCAAGCGGCGAGACAGCGGCTGACCTGGCCGAAGCGCTCGGCCTTCCGCTGGTGCTCAAACCGCGCGCTTCCTATGCGCTGGGCGACATCGCCACCAAGCGCTCCGCCCGGGTGGTGCGCGATATTGCGGAGCTCGACCGGCAATTGCGCTCCGGCGCCTGGGACGGTTGCGTGGCCGAGAGCTTCTTTCCCGGAGTCGGGGTCGGCCTGTCGGTGCTGGCGAGCGAGGGCCGGATCCTCTTCGCCTATCAGCACCGCCGGTTGCACGAGAGCTCCGAAACCGGCGCCAGCACCAAGAGGGTGAGCGAGCCCGCCGACCCCGCCTTGCTCGCCGCCGCCCGGCCGCTGGCGGCGGCGGCCCGGCTCGACGGGGTGGCGATGTTCGAATTCCGGCTCGACCGCCGCTCGGGCCGCCACGTCCTGCTCGAGGTCAATCCCCGCTTCTGGGGCTCGCTGCCCCTGGCGGTGGCGGCGGGGGCCGATTTCCCGGCCTTGTGGTGGGACGCAACCCTCCACGGCCGCGAAGCCGGCGGCGATTATTCGGGCGGAATCCTCAAGGCCGATCTTACCGGCGAGTTCGACCGGGTCGTGAACCGTTTCGAGCAATCGGGCGGCTTCGGGCGACTGCGCTCGGCCGCGGCCGGCCTGGCGACGGCGGTCATGCTGATGCTGGCGCGCCGAACGGCGGACAGCTGGGCGGCCGACGATCCCGAGCCCTGGCGCGAAGAGCGCCGGATGCTCGCCTTCCGCGCCGCCCAGGCCGTGAAGAAGCGGCTACCGGGCCGCGGACGGCGGCACCGCGTCCGCTTCGAGGATGTGGCCCGAAGGATTGCCGGCAAGGCGGGGGACCGGCCGCTTCGGCTGATCGTGGTCGGGCGCGACAATGTCTGCCGGAGCGCCTTCGCCGAGCGCCTGCTTCGGCTCCAGCTGGCCGGTCTTCCGGTGGAAGTGGTTTCGGCCGGCTACGTCCCGAGGCGCTCCGCCTCGCCGGGCGCGGCGACATTCGCGGCCGCGGCCGAGTTCGGGGTGGACCTCGCCGGGCACAGCTCGAACGCTCTGTCCGTCGGACAGCTCGAACGCGCCGATGCGCTCGTCCTGCTCGACGACGACACGGAGTGGCGCCTTCGCCAGATGTCCCCGGATTTCCCGGCCGAAATGGTGACCCTGCCCGGCGCCGGCGGCGGTGGGCCGGAAAGCTTCCCCGCCATTGCCGCCGCGCTGACCCGGCTGGCCGGCGCGGTCCGGGACGGCCTCGATCCTCGCCCGCGCCGGGCGGCCGCGGCCGCGCCGTTCCGGCAGGCGGCCTGAACCATGCCGGCGAGCCCGCCCAATCCCCGCAACGCGCTCTATCGAAGCGCCGTCATCGCCGTCACCCTGCAATGGCTGATGCGTTTCATCGGCCTCATCTCGGTCTTCATCCTCGCCCGACTCCTCCGTCCGGAGGATTTCGGGATCATGGGCCTCGCGGTGGCGGCCCTGGCGCTGGTCGAGCTGCTCGGAGCGGTGGGCCTCTGGCAGGCCCTGCTGCGGATCAAGGAATGGGACCGCGAGCATCTCGACACGGCCTGGACGATCCAGCTGATCGTGTTCGGGACCATGGGCCTGCTCGCTCTGGCGACGGCGCCACTGGTCGGCCACCTCTACGGCCAGCCGGCCCTGACCGCGGTGCTGGCGGTGCTGTCGGTGCGCTTCCTGGTGCTCGGGCTCGCCAATATCGGAGTCGTCGAGTTCGACCGTCAGCTCGCCTTCGGCCGCGATCTGAGGATGCGGATAGGCTCCCGCCTGGCCGCGTTCGTGGTCACGATCAGCGCGGCCTTCTGGTTCCGCAATTACTGGGCTCTGGTGGTGGGCATGGTCGCGCAGAGCAGCTTCTACGCGATCGCCACCTACATCGCCCACCCGTTCCGGCCGCGCCTGTCGCTGAAGCGCCGGGCCGAGCTGCTCGGCACGTCGCTGTGGATCTTCGCCCATGCGGTGACCCAGACGGTGCAGATGCAGATCGAGCGGCTGGTCATGGGCCGCTTCAGCAGCCCCCACGTGATCGGCCTCTATTCGGTGTCGAAGGATTTGTCGGAAATCTTCACCCAGGAGATCGCGACGGCGCTCAACCGGGTCACCTTCGTCACCGTGGCGCGCACCGACGACCCGCTCTCGCCGCTCACGACGGCGCAGATACTGGGCGTCTATGCGATGATCGCGGCGCCGATGGGCTTCGGCCTCGCGGCGACGGCGGAACCGGCCATCCACCTTCTACTGGGGGCGGAGTGGAAAGCGGCGGCGCCCTTCATGGAGATCGTCGCCGTCTATTCGGCCTTCTACGCGGTCTACAAGGTGATCGCCTCCTCGCTTCAGGCCGCCGGCTTCGCCCGACGCGCCGCCTATATGTCGGGAAGCGGCGCGCTGTGCCTGACCGTCACCGTCGCCGGCGCGGCCTGGTTTCGGCCCGATGCCATCACGGTGGCGATGGCCGCCTTCGCCGCCAACTTCCTGGTGCTCGCCAGCGGGATCGCGGTGATCGCGCGCTATTCGAAGCAAAATCCGTTCGCCCTCGCACTCCACGTCTTCCGGCCGTTCGCGGCGGCGGCGGCGATGGCGGCGGCGGTTCGGCTGCTCGGACCCGAGAGCGGCAGCTCGATCATCGACCTGGCGGGCGGAGTCGCCGTCGGAATAGCCGCCTATCCCCTCTTCCTGATCGGCCTGTGGTGGGCCAGCGGACGGCCGCCGGGCGGGGAGCGCGAAGCGCTCGCTTTCGCGGCCGAGGTCCGGCAGCGCTTTCGGCGGCGGCCGGCGGCCGGGGAAGCCTGAGCCGTGGACCTGATCCTCCGGCTGAGCGACTGGCTCTACCTTCTCCTGAACGGCCTTGCCGGCCGCTCCTGGCTGCTCGACACCCTCATTTCGCTCCCGCTCGACAACAATCTGGTGAAAGCCGGGCCGATCGGCGCCTGCCTCGTCTATGCCTGGTGGTCGGGAGGCGACGAGGCCGACACGCGCCGGCGCCGCGCCGTCCTGCTCGTCACCGTCGCCTCGCTTCTTGTCGTGATGGCCGCCACCAAGACGATCGCCGACGGCTATTTCCAGCCGCGCCCATTCGTCCATGCCCAGCAGGCCTGGCATCTCGAGGACGGCAAGCTGGTCGAGACGGAAAGGCTCGCCTACCGGGAGCCACTGAACGGCGGGGTCGGCAACCGTTACCGGGCGCTGAAGCGCGGCGAGATCGAACAGAATGACCTAGGCTCGTTTCCGAGCGATCATGCCGGCTTCTTCATCGCTCTGTCCCTCGGCATCTTCCTCGCCTCGCGCCGCGCGGGAGCGCTGGCGCTCGCCTGGACCGGGGCGGCGATCCTGCTGCCGCGGATCGTCACCGGAATGCATTCGCCGCTCGACATCGCCGCCGGCGCCGGCATCGGCGCAGGCGTGCTGCTGGCGGCCCAGTATATAGCTCGCCGGACCCAGCGATGGACGCTCGACCCGATCGCGGGCTGGACTCTCCGGCACGAGGCGCTGGCGGCGGCCCT
>JASLBD010000357.1 GCA_030146745.1 Allosphingosinicella sp.
GGTGAACTCCGTCTCCGCCATGCCCGGCTCGATCGAGGTGACCCGGACGCCGGTGCCGTGGAGGTCGGAGCGCAGGTCGAGCGAGAATTGGCTGACGAACGCCTTGGTGCCGCCGTAAACGGCGCCCCCGCGATAAGGATAGGTCGCGGCGACCGAGCTGATATTGATGACGGCGCCCTTGCGCTCGATCAGCGTCGGCAGGAGGGCCCCGGTGAGGGCGACGAGCCCGGTGACGTTGGTGCCGATCGACTGCAGCGCCGGTTCGAGCCGCGAATCCTGGAACGGCTCCATCGGCGGCGCGAGGCCGGCATTGTTGAGGAGGAGGTCGATCCCGCGAAAGGACTCCGGCAGCCCCACGGCGGCGGCCTGGAGCGCGGCGAGGTCGCGCATGTCGAGCTCCAGCGGAAGGAAGGCTTCGCCCAGCTCCCGGGCGAGGCCGTCGAGCCGCTCCCGGCGGCGGCCGGTGCCCACCACGCGCCACCCGGCGGCGGTGAAGCGGCGGGCGGCGGCGGCTCCGAAGCCGGCGGTGGCGCCGGTGATGAAGGCGGTCTTGGTCATGGTCGCTCCCTTCTTGTCATTGCGCCCCCAGCCGCTCCAGGATCCAGGGCACCGCCTCGTCCCAGGCATCGATCCGCGCATGGGCATGGGGGGCCGGCGGCGTGTGCGTGGCGAGGCGGGGCTCGGCGATCATGTGCAGCCGCCATACCTGGGGCGCGTGGACCGAGACCGATTCGTGATGAACGGCGAGATCGTCGACGAAGACCGTCGAGCTCGGCGCCATGGACTCGATCAGCTCGAGCACCGGCCGGCCCTTGCCGCCGCGGTTGCACAGGACACGGTGGCGGATCTCGAACCGCTCGAGCTGCTCGACCCGGCCGGCCTCATATTCGTCGCCGATATTGGTGAGGATGACGATGTCGGCATGGTCGGAGATTCGGGCCAGCGCCTCAACCGCGCCCGGCACGACTTTCTGCCGATGCATCTCGCTTGCAAAGAAGCCGTCGAGCAGCGGCCATACCCGCTCCGCTTCCACCGGGCTGCCGTCGGGACCCCGCAAGGCATCGCGAAAGCCCGGCGCGGAGAGATCGAAGCTCAGTTCGTGCGCTTCGGCGACCCAGTCGGCGAAATGCGAGACCATGTGGAGGAGGACCTCGTCGCAGTCGGTGACGAGCAGGGGCCGGCCGCTCATGCCTCGAGCCTCCGCCGGGCCTCGACCAGCATCGCCGGCGACACGCCCAGCGCCTCGGCCGCGCCGAGCAGGTCCGGCTCGTGCGCCTCGAGGAAGGCTAGGACGGAGGCGAGCAGCCCGGGCTCGCCGAGCCGCTCGCGAAGCGCCGCCGGATCGAGACCGGTCAGGGCGAGCAGCCGCTGCGCCCGGGCCTCGTCGCCCAGCGTCCAGCCGAGGGCGGCGAGGGCCAAGGCCTCGGGATCGGTCGGGTTTGTGTCGTCGCGCCGCATCTTCTACAGGTGCGCCGGTGGGACAAAAAATCCTCGTTGTCGAGGACAACGAACTCAATTTGAAGCTGTTCTGCGACCTTCTGCGCGCGCACGGCTATGAAGCCGAGCCGGTCCGCGACGGTCGCGAGGCGGTGGGCCGCGCGCGGGGCTTCCGGCCCGATCTCATCGTCATGGACATACAGATGCCGCATGTCAGCGGCCTCGAGCTGATCGAGCAGCTGAAGGGCGACCCGGAGCTTCGGCGGACTCCGATCATGGCCGTCACAGCTTATGCCGCCAAAGGCGACGAGGAGCGGATCCGCGAGGCCGGCGCCGAGGGCTATGTCTCCAAGCCCATTTCCGTGATGCGCTTCGTCGAGGCGGTGCGGGCGCTGCTGGCGGCGCCCAGGGCGGAGGAGCTCGCCCCGGCTGAAATATCGGTGACCCGGCGCTTCGCGGCGCCCGCGGAAACGGTGTTCGACTCCTGGATGCTGGAGCGCGCGGTTGGGGAGTGGCTGTTCGCGACTCCGGGCGGCGAGATGGTTCGGGTCGAAATCGAGCCGCATGTCGGCGGCCGCTTCGAGATCGTCGAGCGGCGCGACGGCGAGGAGGTGCTCCACACCGGCCGCTACGAGGAAATGGCCCGCCCGCTGCGCCTGGCCTTCACGCTGCAGGTCCCGAAATATTCGGAGAATTGGGAGCGGGTCAAAATCGAGATCACGCCTTCGGGCGGCGGCTGCGAGCTGACCCTGGTTCAGACGGTGTCGACCGGCGCGCCGGCAAGCGCGGAGCGGATCGTCCAGGGGTGGGAGGCGATCCTCGCCGCCCTCGACGATCGGCTGGAACGTCAGGGAGCGGAAGGATGAGCTTTAGGTGAAGCCGCAATCGCGGCACGCTGGCCTATACGGCGGACGAGCACATCCGGGTCTGCACGTTCAACAAGCACGCCGTGCGGCATCAGTTCTTTCGCGCGGGGCGAGGGGCCGGGCTGGCCGATGGTGGAGATCAACCAAAGGTGTTCGGAAGGGCGGATCTGGAGGCGCTGGAGGTGACGATGCACGACGGGGCGAGCCGCTGAGGGACCCGCTTCTTCGTCATGCAGGGACTTGATCCGGCACCCATGAGCGCAGCCGTGCCGGCATCCCACGGGCGGCGATCGTCGATCGGCCTTGGCCGGATGACGATCGGCGGCCTCAGCCGCCCCTCGTCACTTGATCTTGGCTTCCTTGAAGTCGACGTGCTTGCGCACGACGGGATCGTATTTGCGGAAGGTCATCTTCTCGGTGATGTTCCGCGGATTCTTCTTCGTCACATAATAGAAGCCGGTGTCGGCGGTGCTGACGAGCTTGATCTTGACCGTGGTCGGCTTGGCCATGACAGCCTCTCAAAAAACGGGGTTTCGTAAAAAAATAAAGCGGCGTCCCCGCCGCTCATATGCCCGGCCGCCTCTGCCGCGAAGCGGGGCCGCTGTCAAGGGCGGGACCTTCCCGAAGCCCGAGGCGCGGAGAAGCCGGGCGGCCCGGCCCCGCGAGCCGCGTGGC
>JASLBD010000111.1 GCA_030146745.1 Allosphingosinicella sp.
GGAGACGAACTTCTCGACGCCCGCCATCTCGACCGCGGCCTGGATCCTGTCCGCCGGCCATTCCGAAAAACCGAGCCAGCGCACCTTGCCGGAGCGCACCGCCGCGGTCAGCGCTTCCATCGTCTCCTCGAGCGGCGTCTCTTCGTCGTAGCGATGGCATTGGTAGAGGTCGACATGATCGGTCCGAAGCCGCCTCAGCGAAGCCTCCAGCTGCTTCTCCACCTGCGCCCGCGACAGGCCCCGGTCCGTCTCCGTCATCGGGAAGTACAATTTCGTCGCCAGCACGTAGGAATCGCGCGGCCGCCCCGCGAGCGTCTCGCCCAGGAACGTCTCCGCCGCCCCGCGCCCGTAGATATTGGCGGTGTCGATGAAGTTGATCCCGAGCTCGAAGCTCTTATCGACCACCGCCACCGCCCGGTCCCGCTCGACCCCGACCCCGAAGGTGAGCCAGGATCCAAGCGAGATTTCCGAAACCTGAAGGTCGCTCGATCCGAGCCGCCGATAAAGCATGTCCGCCTCCCTGCCTGTCCGCTCTCAAAGCCGGACCGCGGCGATCGTTCCGCCGCCCGCTGCAGGCGGCGGCTCGGCGGCGCGGCGCGCTCGCCCGCCCGCCCAGCACGCGGCCGCCAGAAAAAAGGGGGTTCAGCCGCCAGGCCGGATGCGGCAGGGCGGGCGGACAGCCGGACCTCTGAAACAGGCTCGGGACGAAGGGCGGTGTTTCACGCGCAGTTCACGTCGTCCGGCGGAAGATCGGCCTCGGAGGCAGGCAATGCGGGCAATCGCGATCATTTCCGCTCTGGCGCTGCTCGGCGTCGGCGGGGCAGGGGCCCGGAGCGACCGGGTGCAGGTCGCCGACCCGCTCGGCGGAACCTGGGTGCCGGTCCGCCTCGGCGCGCTCGTGGTGCCGGCCGCGGCGGAGGCGCGCCTCTTCTTCAACGGCGGCGCCGAGTACAGCACCCAGGCCGGCTGCGGCAATTTCGGCGGCTTCTACAGCCTCGACGGCGACCGTCTCCGGATTCGCCGGCGCGACCCGGTCCACACCGGCAAATGCCCCGACCGCGCCGCCGCCCGGCTCGAGACGGCTTTGGCCGGCTTCATCGTCACGGCTTCCACTTTCGCCCTGCTCCCCGACGGAACGCTCCGGATCGTCGCCCGCGACGGCCGCGCCGGCAGCTTCCGCCGCCCGCTGCCAGCGATAGAAGCGCTCGACGGACGCTGGACGGTGGAGAGGATCGGCGGCGACCCCGCGCCGGCCGCCCGCCGCGCCCGGCTCCACTTCCGCGAGGATCATGTGAGCGCCGCCGCCGACTGCAACAGGTTCGGCGCCCGAGTGAGGCCGGCCGGGACCGGCTTTACGGTCTCCGA
The DNA here is from genome assembly GCA_030146745.1 of Allosphingosinicella sp. Next base: position 1,366 of record JASLBD010000111.1, read on the forward strand.
AGGCGCCGCAACCGAAATGGGCTGCGACCCGGAGCGCCTGGCCTTCGACGACCGCTTCTTCGCCGCCGTCGCCGGAGCCCGCCGCTGGACGGCCCTGCCCGGCGGCCGAATCCGCCTCGAAGGCGCCGGCGAGCCGCTGCTGCTTCGCCGCCCCGCCCCCGTCCCCGGACAGCCCCGCCCGTTCGGGAATTGAAATGACCCCCACCACCAATCCCGACTGGCCGCAGATCGCCCTCTACGCGCTGGCCGCGGCGCTGGTCCTGATGCTCCTGTTCCGGCTGCCCGTGGTCGGAAAGCTGCTCCGCTTCGCGGTCTCGCTGGCGCTCGCCGCCTTTGCCATCTTCCTCCTGATCCAGCAGGCGCCCTACCATCCCGAGCTGGCCCGGCTGGCGGGCGGGCTCGGCCTCGATTCCCAGGAAGTGAGCGGCCGCGAGGTCCGGATCCGGATGGCGTCGGATGGGCATTTCTGGGCCGACACGACGATCAACGGAGTGGGGCGGCGAATGATGATCGACAGCGGCGCCACGGTGACCGCGATCTCGGAAGCGACCGCCACCGCCGCAGGGGTGGAGGGCAGCGCCGCGCCGGTCCCGGTCGTGCTTCGGACCGCCAACGGCCTGGCTCCGGCCAGGGCCGCCGGGGTCGAGGAGTTGCGGCTCGGCAACATCGTCGCGCGCGATCTCAAGGTGGTGGTCTCGCCCGCCTTCGGCAACATGGAAGTGATCGGAATGAACTTCCTCTCAAGGCTCGCCGCCTGGCGGGTCGAAGGCCGCACCCTGATCCTCGTCCCCCACCGCCCGCGGCCGGAGGCGGGGTAGGGGGCGGGGCAGGGGCCCAACCCCGCCGCAAGGACGACTCGCCGCCACTACCCTTGCCCCCCGCGCCACGCCTGCTATATCCCCGCGCGACCGGCGGCCCGGCGGGCGTGGCGGAACTGGTAGACGCGCCAGGTTTAGGTCCTGGTATCGAAAGATGTGGGGGTTCGAGTCCCTTCGCCCGCACCAGTCCCGCCAGGCCGAAATTCGCTTAAAGGCCGCACTCCCGCGAGAAGGTAAGAGCTTCCAACATGCAGACCGTCGAGACGTTGAACCAGGGCCTCAAGCGCGCCTACCGGATCACCATATCCAAGAAGGACATCGACGCCCGCGTCGACGGCGAGCTGAAGAAGGTCGCGCCCCAGATCCGCATGCCCGGCTTCCGCCCCGGCAAGGTCCCCGCCAACCTGGTGCGCAAGATGCATGGCGCCGCGATCGAGCAGGAAGCCCTGAACAGCGCGGTGCAGGAGGGCGTCCAGAAGCTGATCGCCGAGCAGAAACTGCGCCCGGCGATGAACCCGCAGGTCGAGCTCGAGGAAGGCGGACCCGGCAAGGACGCCGTGATCAAGGTCGAGATCGAGACCCTGCCCGAAGTGCCGGCGCCGAAGATCGACGAGCTCAAGCTCGAGCGGCTCATCGTCGAGCCGACCCCGGAGGAGGTCGACGCCGCCATCGCACGGCTCGTCGAGGGCCAGAAGAGCTTCGAGCCGGCCCCGGCCAGCGAAGCGGCGGAGGAAGGCGACCTCGTCGTCATCGACTATGAAGGCAGCGTCGACGGCGAGCCGTTCGAAGGCGGCAAGGGCGAATCGATGCGGGTCGAGCTCGGCTCGGGCCGGCTCATCCCCGGCTTCGAGGAGCAACTGATCGGGGCGAAGGCCAATGAGCAGCGCAAGCTCACCGTCACTTTCCCGGAAGAATATCCGGTCGCCTATCTGAAGGGCCGCGAGGCGGTGTTCGAAGTCACCGTCGGCGAGGTTCAGAAGCCCCGGGCGACTCAGATGGACGATAGCTTCGCCCAATCGATGGGTCTCGAGGGCATCGACCAGCTTCGCGAGCTGATGAAGGGCCAGGTCGAGCAGGAACTGGGCGGACTTACCCGCACCCATATGAAGCGCCGGCTCCTCGACCAGCTCGCCGAGTCGCACGATTTCGAGGTGCCGCCGTCGATGGTCGAGGCCGAGTTCGCCCAGATCTGGCAGCAGCTCGAGCAGGAAGCGGGCCAGGAGGAGGATCCCACGGCGGCGCGCGCCGAGATGGAGAGCGAGCGCGACGAGTATCGCGCCATCGCCGAGCGCCGGGTCCGCCTCGGCCTGCTCCTGTCCGAGATCGGCCAGCGCAACAACATCATGATCAACGACAATGAGATGAACCAGCTGATCATGCAGGCGGCCCAGCAATACCGCCCCGAGGACCGCCAGAAATTCGTCGAGTACGTCCGCAACGAGCCGATGGCCGCGGCACAGCTCAGGGCTCCGTTGTTTGAAGATAAAGTGGTCGATTTCCTCTTTTCGAAGGCGGAGATCACCGAACGGACGGTAAGCCGCGAGGAGCTCCAGGACGAGATCGAGTCGACCGACACCGGCCATGTCCACGGCCCCGATTGCGACCACGACCACGACCACGCGCCCGAGGCCAAGAAGAAGCCTTCGGCCAAGAAGGCCAAGGCCGACGCCGCGCCTGGGGAGGCCGCCGAGGCCCAAGCCGAGCCCGCGAAGAAGGGCAAGGCCGACGCAGCGCCCGCGGAGGCCGCGGAAGCCGAGGCCAAGCCCGCGAAGAAGGGCAAGCCCGCCGAGGCCGCGAAGGACGAGCCCGCCAAGAAGGCCAAGCCGAAGAAGGCGGAGGCCGCCGAGCCGGCCGCGGAGGCGGCGCCCGCCAAGAAGCCGCGGGCGAAGAAGAAGGACGCTTGATTCCGTTCGCGCCAAGCTTGTCGAAGCGCTCTCCTTAAATCAAAGGAAGGCCTCCGACAGGCTCAGGCCGAACGGTGGGGGGACGCGCGCCGGTGGATCAGTCGCAGCTTCGAATCGCAATCCTCCTGCCTTGCTACAACGAGGAGGCGGCGGTCGCCCAGACGGTGGCGGCTTTTCGGGCGGCGTTGCCCGCGGCGCGGCTCTACGTCTACGACAATAACAGCCGCGACCGTACCCGCGAGGTCGCAGAGCAAGCCGGAGCGGTCGTCCGCGAGGAGCGGATGCAGGGCAAGGGCCATGTCGTGCGCCGGATGTTCGCCGACATCGAAGCGGACGTCTACGTCATGGCCGACGGCGACTCGACCTATGACGCAGCCGCCGCCCCCGAGCTCGTCCGCCGGCTGATCGAGGAACGGCTCGACATGGTCGTCGGCGCCCGCAAATCGGAGGTCGAGGAAGCCTATCGCCGCGGCCATCGCCTCGGCAACCGGCTGTTCACCGCTATTCTCGCGGGCCTGTTCGGGCGAAGCTTCACCGACATCTTCTCGGGCTACCGGGTCTTCTCGCGCCGCTTCGTCAAGAGCTTCCCGGCTTTGTCCCGGGGCTTCGAAACCGAGACCGAGATCAGCGTCCACGCGCTGGAGCTCGCAATGCCGGTTGCCGAAGTCGTGACCGCCTACGGCGCCCGGCCGGAAGGCTCGGTGTCCAAGCTTTCCACCTATCGCGACGGCTGGAGGATCATGCGCACGATCCTCCATCTCTTCCGGATCGAACGCCCGGTCCTCTTCTACGGCGGGTTTGCCGCCTTTCTCGCGGGAATCGCCACGGTCCTGGCGATTCCGCTGATAATCACATACGCGCAGACCGGCTTGGTGCCGCGCTTCCCGACGGCCATCCTGGTCACCGGAATGATGGTCGTCGCCTTCTTGAGCTTCGGGGTCGGGCTGATCCTCGACACGGTGGTGCGCGGGCGGCGGGAGGTTCGGCGGCTCGCCTATCTGAGCTTCCCGGCGGTAGGGGAGGGCGGTTGACCGTGGAGCGATTCACGGGCGGCTGCCTGTGCGGCAATGTCCGCCGCTTATCCTGGTTGCCGCGATTTCCGCTCGCACGGCGCTATCAGCGCGACCGCGACTCCACGGGCCGGTTCGAGGATCAGGCGACCGCGCCGAACCCGGCCTCAGCCTCCGAAGAGCATCATCGTCAGAGCGACACAGATCAGCCAGACGATGACGAGGACGGCCGGCAGATAGAGATATTTCTTCCGCCACGGACGGTTGCGGTGCCAGAAGGTGATCGGGGGCACGGTGTCGAGGAAGCGCATGAAGCGCAGATGATCCGCGTCGGTGCCGCCGCCGATCCGGGCCGGCGGGTCGATGTCCCGTTTGTAGCGCGGCCGGCGGGCGTCCAGGCCCTCGAGGTCGCCGTTGGCGTGAAGCACGAGGTCGGGGGCGAGGCCGAGATGGCGGAGCACCAGCCGGTCGGGATTGCCGGAGGTGCCGAGCTCGGCCGTATAGCCGCGCCGGACCAGGGCGTGTAGCCGTTCCAGCACCGGCGAGGGCGCCGGCTCCGCCGAGGCGGCAAGCCCGCCGGCGTCCCGGCGAACCGCGACTTCGCGGGTCATTTCGGGCACGATCTCAATCTCGTCGGTCATTCCAATGGGATAGCATGAGAGTATTAGCCTTGCAACACACCAAGTCGGTCCCCTGTGTCGCCGCGATAGCGGAGTCTGTGCCGGGGTTGCGGCACCGAACGAGATGCAACGCCGCAGCCCCTTCGGTCCTTTGGTGCCTTGGGTGAACCTCTGGGAGCGGACCGGGTGCCAGGCACGTAGCTGGCACCCAGCTCTTGCCTGATCCTCTCGTTTGGCTGCCGAACTTCCATTTCGACGCCGTCACCGCCTACGACATCCTGCGCTCGCGAGGCGTGCCGCTCGGAAAGCGCGATTACGACGGGGATCTGCGCACCAGATCGGAATGAGCCGAGATTCGCTCCTCGGGCCCGCTCCCGAAGATCGCACTGTTGCCGGGAGATCGCGCCGTTACGCTTCATCATCAAGACCCGGCAGTGAAGGGAAGCTGTGCCCGCTTACTCGATCCTTTGCAGTCAGTGCAGCCCGGTTATTCGTCCCAAATGCCGGAGCGGGCACAGAGAAACCCGAAATAAACTTGCGGCTATTCAAACATCGTATCACTAGACGACCATTGTCCGGACGAGGTGTGCGTCTATGGAAATCCGGAAGGTCCAGGCCGAAGCGATGCGTCAGCGCGCCCAAAGCCTTCGCGAGGCCGCCTGCGGCTTTTCCTCGGGCGTTTCCCGGACGTTGCTGGAGCTCGCCGACGCGATTGACGAGGAAGCGGCCCTGCTCGAGGCCAAGGCCGCGCGCCTTGAAGAAGGGGAGGCGGATCCTTCCGGCTAGCCTTTCAAGATTCAATCATACCAGCAATTTCAAGGGTTTAAGTTCGCCGCGCGATATGCTAAGGCGCCGTCACCATCGAGTTGAATGGCTTCCTCTCATGGCGAGGCCGGGCATGGCGTACGACGTGCCCGGCCTCTTTTTTTGCCGGTCCGGCGACTCGCGCCGGGCGACCGAGGCCTCCTTATTCCTGCGGCGCGGCCTTGAGCAGCAGGTCGAGCTGGGCCTCGCAGCCCTTGTCGATCAGCGCTTTGGCAAGGACCGTGGGATCGTCGCCGACCGCGGCCAGGGTCTTGAACCTCAGCTTGGTCGCAGCGCCGGCATCGGCCCATTTCAGCGAATATTCGGCGCCGTCGGCGATGGGCAATTGCTGCGGCCAGCGCTGCACCAGGCGCCCCGCCGGCCAGGCGACGGGCTGGCCCGAGCCGCTCGCCGGAATGACCTGAAGCGTGGCGTCGGCGGCGGGGCCGGGATGCCACAGGACGACCTTGGCGGGGTCGGCGAGGCAAAAGTTGCCGCTCTTCGACACGTCGACGTCCCATAGGCCCGGCGAGGGGGGCGTTTCCGGCCCGCGCATCGCGCTGAACCGGGAGCGCGCGTTGAAGGCCGGCGTGGTTCCTCCGCCGGCGACCTTGAACGTGCCGGGCCCGCGCAGGGTGCGGGCGCCGGACGGAGCGAGCACCGTCACCACATCGCCGGCCTTGAGGATCACCGGCGTGTTCTCGCCGACGGCGCGGCCCGGCGGATAGGATTTGGCCGAAGGGCCGGCCGAGCGAACGACGAGCGGAGCCGCCATCACGGCGGCGGGAGCCGCCAGAACGGCCGCCGCGGCGGTTGCGATCAACGCCTTGAACATGCTTCTTCCCATCTGTGGCACCTTCCATTCGAACAGCGTGGAAAGCGGCTAACCCCCGCTTGTTGCCGGTTCATGCCGGCGCGTGCGCCCGTATGTTTCAATTGTCACAGGCTTGTCCGGCCGCCCCGCTGAATGCGCGAACCGGCGCGAAAATCTAGGCCGCCGATCCGGCCGGGTCAATCGCAAGACGCCGGGCGAGATCGTCGATCTGCCGCTGCTGCCGGGCGAGCAGCTCGGCCAGCTCGAATTCCCTCGCCTGGCGCGCCAGAACCACCCGCACGACGCGCGCCACCGGGCCGGCCAGCTCGTCGAGCGCGTCGAGCTCGGCCGTGCTCAGACGCGACCGGTCGGGATGGGGGCCGAGCAGGATCCAGCCCAGGCAGGTGCCGTCGGCCAGGCTGAGCGGTCGCCGCAGCGGGAAGAACGAATCGCCAGTCTCCACGCCTGAGGAGCAGGCGGGGTCGAGCGCGGTCCTCTCGAGCCACGCTTCCACCTCGCCGGCGCCGGTGCCTCGGCTCCCGGCCACCTTGCCGTCGAGGATTAGCGCCAGCCGCGAGGAGCGCACGCCCGCCGAGATCCGCTCCAGTATCTCCTCGACCAGCTCGGGCAGGGTGGCGAAATGGCGAAGGTCGCGAAGGCAATCGGGCAGGTCGCGCCGCATCTCGACGAGCTTGCGCTGGAACCGCCGCTCCGCCCAGCCCTGGACCCGCTCGTAGATCGGGTTGATCATCACGGTGGACAAGGCGGCGCCGACGATCGGGGCGATCGAGCCCGCGTCGCGGTCGAACAGGCGCAGGATGACTTCCTTCACCCCCTCCATCGTCGCCGCGAAGATGCCGGCCAGGATGAGCGCGATGAGGGCGAACGAGGCCGAACGGCTGATCGCCACCTCCGCGTCGTAGAGGCGGTAGCGGAGCAAGGCGACGAGCAGCCCCGCCTGAAGGAGGAGGAAGGCGAGGCCGAAGGCGAAGCCGGCCGTCACTTCCAGCGAGAGCTGCTGGGGGAGGCTCGGCGCGCCGACCTTGAGGATGTCGGCGGTGATCGCGACCCCGAAGAAGAAGGCGTAGCCGGAAAAGCCGAACACCGCCCATTTGAGCTGCTGGCGCTCGTCGCCCGAGGCCTTTCGAAGCCGCCACAGGAAGAGCAGGACGGCCGCCGCCATCCCGGCGACCAGCATCGCCCGGTAGAAGTCCCCCTCGAGGAACAGGAGCAAAGGCAAGGCGGCCAGGACCGCGATCGTGATCCGGGGCGACAACCGGCCGTGCGGGAAGAGCAGGATTCCACCGATCAGGCAGATGTTGGCGATGTCGTAGAGCGCCCGGTGAACGCCTTCGGGAACCCCGAGGACCAAAGCGAGGAAGGTCGCCGACGGCTGCTCGGCCGCCATGGTCAGAAGGATGGCCAGTGAGACGACCGAGCTGACCACGTCCTCGCGCTTGCGGCGGAAGAGGAGCCAGGCCGAAATGAGAAGGAAGGGGTAAGTGAGCAGGTGGATGAGGTCGATGAAGTTCAGGAGCCCGGCCGGAACTCCGAGCGAGCGCGCGCCCAGCTCGATATGAGACTCGCCGGTGGTCAGGGCGACCTCCCGCTCGCGGCCGTCCGGCGAGCGTAGCGTAAGAGCCACCTCGCGGTCCTCGGTGCCGCTCAGAAGATCGCCGAACAGGAGCTGGTCGGTCTCGGTGCCCGTCCCCGCGTCGGCGGCCGGCGAACCCGGCATCGCCACGTGCGGGGAGACCGGGATGGTGTCGATCGCGACGATGTCGTCGCCGGGGCGAATGCCGGCGGCGGCGGCGGCGGGGCCGACCGGGAAGCGGACTCGGGTGAGATCGTCCTCGGCCAGAGCGGCGCCGGCGCGGCTTCCGGCAACGAGACCGCTGTTGCGCCCCGCCTCGGCCAGCCGGTGCCAGGTGCCGGCGACCGGCCCGATCAAGGCGAGCGCGAAGGCCGCGAACCAGACCAGCTGGAACAGGAAGAAGCCGCGGGGCCCGAAATCGGGCACCCGCCCGGGCAGCCTCAGCCGGAAGCGCTGGGCCGGCAGGCTATCGGCTGCGATCTCCTTTGCCATCCCCGCAAGCGCCCCAGGCTGAACGACCCTTCGGGGGGTGGATAGCATGGGGCGGCGCGGCGGCCATTGGGAATTTGCGGGAGGCGGAGCAGACCAACCATGCTGAACTCGCTTCAGCATCCCGGGTGGCGTGGCTTGACGGTCGATGTGGCCTGTCCGGGGCGGCGCTGCTCCACCTTGGACCCTGAACCGAGTTCAGGGTGACGACCGGGCGTGTGGCCCGGGGAACAGCTTCCCTCCCCCGTGCGGGGGAGGGAGCCGAAGCGGGCGGCCTTAGCGCCGGCGCCCCCTTTCGTAGGCCTGGACGCAATTGTCCGTGACCGTCCTCGAGCAGGGCGGGTGGGAAGCGTCGGCGCCGGCCATCGTCGCGCCGGTGGCCGGGTCGACCATCGGGCCGCCGACGCCGGTGCCGGTCGTGCCGTTGAAGCCGGCGGGGACGATCGCCGGAGCGGAGATCACGGCGATCCCGCGGGCGTCGTGCTCGGGGTTGGCGTTGCTCGGCTGGACGACCTGGCCGCCCGCCGGCATCGCGCCCGCCACCGTCATGGCGCCGGGCGCCGTCGTGGTGGTGTTGGGCATGTCACCGGCCGAGTTGGCGGTACTGGTGCTGGTCGTGGTCATCGTGCCGTCGGCATGGTGGGTGGTGGTCTTCGTCTTGGTGCCGACGTCGAGGTCGACGTCCGGATCGCCGTCGGCCTGGACTCCGACATCGACGTCGACGTCGGGCTGGGTGGTGGTCGTGGTCTGCGCGTAAGCCGCGCCGCTCAGAAGGAGCGCGATCGCAAAAGCGGCAGTTCTCATTGCCTTTACTCCACTGGTTGCCAGGTTGCGGGCGCCGATCGGGCGCTCTGCGCGTGCCGCGGCTCTTCCGCGGCGCTGCCCGTTCAACCCCCGAGACGGCGGCTTTCCCCGCCGGGTTCGGCGGAGCGTGGCGCAGCCGGGCCGAATTGTCGCGCCGGGGCAACGATCCAAGTCAAGCCTGGAGCGTCCGCAGGGGCGTTTGGGACGCGCCGGCTGGAACGAAGGGGCCGACGTCCTATTTAAGCCAAGCCTTTGACAGACAGGAGCTTCGCCATGGCCGGCGGATGGGCGCGCGACGGCGCGGTGCAGGATCAGATCGACGATACGGTCAAGGATGCGGTGCTGAGCGCCCGGGCTCGGCTGCCGGCGGGGGAGGGATCCGAATATTGCGAGGATTGCGGAGAACTCATCCCTGAGCGGCGCCGCGAGGCGTTGCCGGGGACCCGGACCTGCGTTCCCTGCCAGTCGGACCGCGACTCGCAGGCCCGGCGATCGGGCGCGGGGATCAATCGCCGGGCAAGCAAGGACAGCCAGCTGCGCTGAGCTGCCGGCTTCGCCGCCTGTTCGCGAATGCCGGTCCAGCTATTCGGGCGGCGGTCGGACGTCCCGCTCGACCGGGGGAAGGCGCGGCTCTCCGTCGACCAGGCCGACCCGGCGAAGCCACCGCGCCTCGATGAGCTTGAGGACGTCGTAGCCGCCGATCGAAAGCATTGCGGCGGTGAAGGCGGCGCCGCTCTTGCTGAGGCCGAAAAGCTCGGTCGCCGTGGTCGCCGCGATGACCAGCAGGGGCGTGATGAGCAGCCGCCGGATCCACCATTGCCCGTCCGGATGGCGATTGGCCTCGAGCTCGCGGCCGTAGGATGCCGCAATGCCGGCCGCCAGCGCCGCCGCGATGACGAGATAGGTCGCGCCATCGGCCAGAAACTCCATCCACCTCATCGGAAGCGCTCCTCCGCCCGCTCGATGAAGGCGAGGACCCGGTCCAGCGTGGCCTGGCGGGGCTGCCGCCCGTCGCGCAGGTTCATCACGAAATTGGGATCGCCGACGGCATCCCTGCCGAGCCGCGACGGGGAAGTTTTGGAGCGGCGAAGATAATGGTCAATGCGGTCGAGAATCATGGGAAGGCTCCGAATCGTCTAATTCCTATCTTCCCATGGAAATTCCTACTTGTCTAGGAGAATTCCTGCCACTAAGAAGGGCCGATGGACTCGAACGATCCTCGAATTGCGCTTGAGCGCCTCCTCAAGGAGCGGGGGGAGGATTTTGCCGGCCTATCGCGCCTGATCGGCAAGAATCCGGCCTATATCCAGCAGTTCATAAAGCGCGGTACGCCGCGCAAGCTCGACGAGGAGGATCGCCGGACCATCGCCCGCTATCTGGGGGTCAGCGAGGCCCTGCTGGGCGGTCCCCCAGGCTCCCGGAGCGACGATTCGGCGGAGGGGATGATCAAGGTGCCCCGCCTCGATGTCGGCGCTTCGGCCGGCCATGGCGCCATCAACGACGGCGAAGCCGCAGTCTCGCACATCGCCTTCGATCCCAAGTGGTTGCGCCAGCTCTGCAAGGGAGGCACCAACAATCTGTCCTTCATTCGAGTGCAGGGCGATTCGATGAGCCCCACGCTGGCCGACGGCGACGACATCCTGGTCGATGGAGCGGACGGGGCCGACCGGCTCCGCGATGGAATCTACGTTCTGCGCCGCGACGATACGCTGATGGTGAAGCGCCTGGCGATCAACCCCTTCGCCGCCCGGGCGACGGTTACCAGCGACAATCCCGCCTATCCGGAATGGAAGGATGTCGAGCTGTCCACCCTCGCCATCATCGGACGGGTGGTGTGGGCGGGGCGCCGGCTCAGCTAGGCTGCCGGCGGCATGGTGCGGAGCAAGGCTGCGGGCCTGCCGGAACAGGAATAGGAAAACGCCCGGGACGTTTGCCTGTGGTGTCCTAGCATCGGGCGATGACGTTGACCCCTTCGTCATGCCGGACTTGATCCGGCATCATCTTCTTGTTTGTCTCCAACGCTCAAGGAAGGTAGTTCCCGGATCAAGTCCGGGATGACGATCCAAGCCGATCGCCGAGCGCTCTAGCACGGAAGCTCTCGCCTTCCGGGGTCCGATTTAATACATCGCGGGCGGCGGCTGATCCCCTCCAGGCTCGAAATGAAGGCGCCATGACCTACGGCTACGACCACACCCCCGACCGGCACGCCAGGCTCCTGCAGGCCCACCGGATGGCGATGGATATGCTTCGAGCGGCGGAGAAGGCAGGCCTTTTCAGGGCGGGAGTGACGGAGCTGGAGCTGAGCCGGGAGCTTCAGTCGCTCGGCCAGGCCATGTTCGGAAAGTTCAAGCACTGGCACAAACGGATCGTCAGGGCCGGGCCGAACACCCTTTCCACCTTCGGCGACAGTCCGCCGGATCTTCGGATCGAGGCCGACGACATGGTGTTCGTCGACCTGGGGCCTATGTTCGAATCCTGGGAGGCGGATATCGGGCGGACCTATGTGATCGGCGACGATCCCGCCAGGATTCGGCTGCGGGACGCGATCGAGGCGACCTGGTATGCCGGCCGCGACCATTTCAAGAAGAACCGCAATACCGTCACCGGCGCCGACATGTACGAGCTCGCACTCGAGGCGGCGCGCTCTCATGGCTACAGCTTCGCGAACTGGCATGCCGGCCACCTCATCGGCAACTTCCCGCACGAGATCGTCCAGGGCGAGCTCAGCGAGAACTACCTGCATCCCGGCAACCGCCTGCCTCTGGCCGGGCCCGACCGCGACGGCAATCCGCGCACCTGGATCTACGAAGTCCATTTCATCGACCCGGAGCGGCGCTACGGCGGCTTCTTCGAGCAGTGGCTGGAGCTGGACGGGACCGGCTGACCCCGAAGGGCAGGGAGCGGGGCTCAATCCCGCTCAGCGGA
>JASLBD010000120.1 GCA_030146745.1 Allosphingosinicella sp.
GCCGCGCCGGGGGTCGGAAAGGTTCAGGCGGGACTCGTTGGTCTGCCAGATGGCGCCGTCCTCGAGCCGAATCTGCCATTTGCCCCCCTCCAGCCGGCTGGCGCCGGCGATGGTGGTCTCGAGCTTGCCGCTGTCGCCGCCGCCGCTTTCGCCCCGGAAGAGGGGGATGTTCGGGACGCTGAAGCCGAACAGGGAGCGGCGGGTCTCCTGAATTTCCTGCCGGTCCATGACGACCAGCTCCTTCTTGTCGACCGCCTCGGCGAGACGGGCGCTCGTCCGGTCGTAGCAGTCGAGCCTCGCTTTCTCGTCGGCGACTCCGCGGCAGGCCGACAGGGCCTGGACGAGGGCGTTGCTGCGCGCGTCCTGAAGCTTCGGCTTGGCCGGGGCCGAAGCCGGCGTCAGTGCCGCCAGCGCCACAATCGCAACGATCCTGCTGCCACGCTTCATGAATCCGCCCTCCGCCACGACAGAGGTTATGGGCTTCGCGGCGCGGCGGCAAGACTGTGGCTGAAAAGTTACAGCCCGTACCAAGAATGTACCGCCGGCGGTGGCTCGGCTTGCGCGCCGTAACACCGTCGACATAAACAAGTCTCGGATGGGTGGAGGGCGAAGCTGCGCCCGGTGCACCTTTACTGACACAGGGGGACGCAAATGTCGAAATTCAGATTCAGGGAAACGCTGCTCGCCTCGACGATGATCGCGGGCATGAGCTTCGCCAATCCGGCCTTCGCGCAGGACGCCAACGATCCCGCGGGCACCACGCCCCCGCCCGGGACGACCAGCGCTCCGGCCCCGTCGGACGAGGACACGCCGACCGACGGCGTTCAGCCCGCGGCCGGACAGGACGCGGCCGAAGAGACCAGCCAGGGCGACATCGTCGTCACCGGCACCCTGATCAAGAACCCGAACCTCGTGTCGTCCTCTCCCGTCACCGTCGTCGGCCAGGAAGAGCTCCAGCTCCGCCAGACCAACGTCGCCGAAGAGATCCTTCGCGATCTTCCGGGCGTCGCCCCGAGCATCGGCTCCGCCGTCAACAATGGTAACGGCGGCGCGGCCTACGCCGATCTTCGCGGCCTCGGCAACTTCCGCAACCTCGTTCTTATGGACGGCGTGCGCATCGTTCCTTCGAACTTCATCGGCCGCGTCGACCTGAACAACATCCCGCTCGCGCTCGTCGAGCGGGTCGACACCCTGACCGGCGGCGCCGCCACCACCTACGGCGCCGACGCCGTGTCGGGCGTCATCAACTTCATCACCCGCAGCGACTTCGCCGGCATGGAGCTCCAGGCGAGCAACCAGATCACGCAGCGCGGCGACGGCCACATCTTCCGCGCCGACCTCACGGTCGGGGCCAATTTCGACGACGGCCGCGGCAACGCGGTGCTGTCGGTCGGCTACCAGGAAGCGGACCCGGTCTATCAGGGCGCGCGCCGCTTCTCGCTCAACAACTACACCTCGACGTCGGGCTTCGCCGGCGGTTCGGGCACCACGGTCCCGGGCCGCTTCACCCGCCCCGGCCTCGGCCAGAACACGATCGATCCCGCCACGGGCCTGACGCGTCCCTTCTTCGGCCCGACCGACGCCTTCAACTTCAATCCCTTCAACATCTTCCAGACGCCGTTCGAGCGTTTCAACATCTTCGGCTCGGGCCATTACGAGGTCGCCGACAACATCGAAGTCTACGCCCGCGGCATGTTCTCCAAGAACACGGTCAACACGATCATCGCGCCGTCGGGCATCTTCGGCCAGCTGGCGCTCATCCCGGTCAGCAGCCCGTTCCTGCCGGCCGGCGCCCGGGCGCAATTCTGCGCCAGCAACGACTTCGACTTCACCACTCCGGGCGTCCAGACGCTGACTCCGGCGCAGTGCGCCGCCGCGGCGACGGCGACCAGCGCGAGCGATCCCAACTTCCGGGCCTTCCAGACCAACATCGGCCGCCGCCTCGTCGAGGCGGGACCGCGCATCTCCGAATATACGACGACGATGTTCGACTATCGCGCCGGCATCCGGATCGGGATCACCGACTCGATCGGCCTCGACGTTTCCGGCGCCTATGGCGAATCCGAGAACGCTCAGGAGCAGCAGGGCTATGTCTCGGTCTCGCGGCTGCGCACGGCGCTCTTCACGACCAGCCCGACCACCTGTAACCTGGGCCCGTCGCCGACCGTTCCGAACCCGACCAACCCGCTCCTGCCGCCGCTGGCCGGATCCGGTTCCGGGACCACGGGCTGCGTCCCCGTCAACATCTTCGGCGGTCCCGGATCGATCTCGCCGGAAGCGGTCGGGTTCATCACCGCGGACGCGTTCAACTCGCAGGAATCCTCGCTTGCGCAGGCCAGGGCCCTGCTGAGCGGCGACTTCGGCGCTTCGGCCCCCTGGGCCGAGGACCCGATCGGCTTCGCCCTCGGTGCCGAATACCGGAACTACCAGGCCGCCCAGACCGCCGATCAGCTGTCGCAGACGGCCGGCGAGCTCGGCGGTGCCGGCGGCGCGATCCTGCCGTTCGAGGGCGGCTACGACGTCAAGGAAGTCTATGCCGAGATCATCGCCCCGATCGTCCAGAACCGGCCCTTCTTCGAGACCCTGACGCTCGAGGCGGGCATCCGCTACTCGGACTACAAGGTCGATGCGCCCGGCTCGCCCGGCTACAACACCACCACCTGGAAGGGTGCTGCCACCTGGGAGCCGTTCGACGGCCTCAAGTTCCGCGGCAACTATCAGCGGGCGGTCCGCGCGCCGAACATCGGCGAGCTGTTCGCTCCGCTGAATACCGGCCTCACCACGGTGGCGACCGATCCGTGCCGCACCACGGCGACTTATGCCGGGCCGGTCGGAAATGCGAACCTCCGGGCCGTCTGCCTCGCGCAGGGCGCTCCGGTTTCGACCATCGGGAACATTCTCAACCCGACGGCCGCCCAGGCGAACGCCACCGTTGCCGGCAGCCTCGCGCTTCGGCCGGAGAAGTCGAACAGCTTCACGATCGGCGTCGTGTTCCAGCCCGACTTCATCCCCGGCCTGTCGCTCACCGTCGATTATTACAAGATCACCATCGACGGCGCCATCTCCCAGCCCGGCCCGGGCGATCTCATCACCGGCTGCTTCGGCGACAATAATGGCGGCGGCATCACGGCGGACAGCGTCAACAACCCGATCTGCGGCCTCTTCCGCCGCAACCCGGTGACCGGCGGCCTCGACGGCGATGCGGCGACGACCCAGGGCCTGATCTTCCCGGCGTCGAATTCCGGCCGGATCCTGACCGACGGCATCGACTTCGGTGCGAACTATCGGCGCGACCTCGGCTTCGCCAGGCTGAACCTGAGCTTCCAGGGCAACTGGACGAACCGGTCTCAGTTCCAGCCGATCGTTCCCGGCTCGGTCCTTCCGCCGGGCGTCCCGGGTGCGGGCGGCGAGCTGCCGACTTCGCCGGTCCGCGAGTGCATCGGCCTTTACGGTCCGAACTGCGGCTCGCCGGGTTCGGCGGGCCCGAGCTCGGCCCCGGGTTCGATCCAGCCGGAGTGGAGCTGGAACGCGCGCTCCACGCTGAGCTTCGGAGACATCGACGTGTCGCTGCTCTGGCGCCATATCTCGGGCGTGGAAGCCGAGCCGGGCATCGTCGCCTTCGCCGGCACCCTCACCACGGGCGCTCTGGCCGGCAAGGAGGTCAATTTCGGGAAGATCGGTGCTTACGACTGGTTCGATCTCGCGCTTCGCTTCGGCGTTTCCGAGAATTTCGACCTGACGATGACGGTCATGAACCTGTTCGACAAGCAGCCGCCGGTCGTCGGTTCGACCATCGGCACGACCTCGTTCAACAGCGGCAACACCTATCCGTCGACCTACGACGCTCTGGGCCGGCGCTTCGCGATCGGCGGTCGCCTGAAGTTCTAAGACGAACGATTACGCAGACTATCGGGGCGGCTTTCGGGCCGCCCCTTTTTTTTCGGCGTCGAACAATTGGCCTGACCCATAGCCCCGTTCGGCTTCGGCGCTATCTTGGCTGTCGATCCGGCCTAGCGGTCGAAGCCCAGGCGCTCCACCCAGGGGGCGAGGATCGGAAGCACCGGCGCGAGCTGGTCCTCGTAGCGGCGCCACCGGCCGCCGCCGTCATAGAGCCCGCGCCGGACCTGGGTCGCGCTCGCCGTCCGCACCCCGCGCTTTCGAGCCGTGCGGTCGAAGGCGTGGAAATCGTCCGTCCAGGCGATTCCGGCGAAATCCGCCATGGCGCGCACCGCCGCCTCGAAATCGCCCACCAGCCGGTCGTAGCGGACTTCGTGATATGCCAGCGGCAACCGCTCGCGGCACAGCTCGATCAGGCGCATCAGCGCCGAATAATGGAGCGCCGTCTCCTCCACGTCGCTGAAGGCCCAGGTCCCGGCGCTGGGCGTGAAATTGATCCTGAAGCAGCTCAGCACGACGTCGCGCGGATCGCGGCGCATGATGAGGATCCGGGAGTCGGGAAACAGCCGGGCGATGATCGGCAGCCTGGTGCCGTTGAACGGGTTCATGTCGACGAAGACCCGCCCCGTCACGTCGCCGGCGAGCTTTCGCACCCTGGCCCAGTAGCGGGCGCGCAGGTCGGCCAGCAGCGCCGGGTCCAGAAGGTCGAGATCCGGCATCGCGCCGTCATTCGCGACCAGGACGCCGTCGGTGTCGGCGAGAGTGTCCTGCTCTTCGAGCGCCACCACTTCCGCCGCGCTGGCCAGGATGTTCTCGACGAGGGTGGTTCCGGATCGGGGATAGCCGAGCAGGAAGACGTGGCCCGAGGCGGCGCCGCCGACGGGCGGTACGGCCTCCGGCCTTGCCATCGGCGGTGCGCGCTCGACCTGCGCGGCGATCGTCTCGATGTAGCTGCGGTGCGAAGGGCGACCCGGCCCGGGCGCGAGCAAGGGCGCATAAGCGGACCTGAAATTGCCTTGCGCCCGTTGCCATGCCTCGAACGCCTGCGCGCACCGGTCCAGCCGATCCAGGGCATCGCCGAGCAGGGTCAGGGTGCGGGTGCGGTCGTCGGGCTTCAGCGGCGTGCGAAGAAGGCGTTCGAGCCGTGCGGCGGCGCTTGTCCCGTCGCCGTCCTCCAGCTCCAGCGCCGCGGCGGCGAAGGTCGCAGACGGGTTGTCCGGATCGACCGCAAGGGCGCGATCCACATGGGCCTTTGCCGTCTCCCGATCCCCCTTCCTGGCGGCGATATCCGCGAGCTTGCCGAGCGCCGGCGCCAAATTGGCGTCCAGCGCAAGGGCGCGCGAATAGCTGTCCGCGGCGGCCGTCTCCAGGCGCAAGGCCTCGAGCGTGTAGCCGCGCTCCAGCCAGGCCGCCGAATGCCGGGGCTCCGCCGCGACGACCCGGTCGAGCACCGCCAGCGCCTCGTCCAGCCGGTGCTCCTTGCGAAGCACGGCGCCGATCGCCCCGAGCACGGAAACGTCGCCGGGGGCGAGGGCGAGCGCCTCCTTCAGAAGCCGGTGGGCGCCCGCATAGTCGCCCGCTTCCTCGCGCCGCCAGGCCGCGAGGTTGAGCACCATCGG
>JASLBD010000134.1 GCA_030146745.1 Allosphingosinicella sp.
GGCCGATGATCAGGCCGATCAGCAAGGCCGTCGCCGTCGCCGCGCCGGCCCTGAACGTGATGTAGCGGAAGAGGTTGAGCGCCCCCGGGAAGCCAAGCTGTTCGGCAATCCAAAGAAACATCAGCTTTTCCCGCCCGCCAGAGCCTCGACGAGGGCGGCGAGTCCGATCGAGTTGGATCCCTTGACGAGTATGGCGTCGCCCGGCCGGGCCTCGGCCCTCGCAAGCTCGATCGCCGTCGCCGTGTCGGGCACATGCGCCATTTTAACCTTTGCGCCAAGGGCTTTCGCCAGCGCTTCCATCTCTTCGCCGACGAGGATGGCCAATCCGACGCCGGCCGCCTCGACCGGCCCGGCGAGGCCGGCGTGGAACTCGTCCGAGCTCTCCCCCAGCTCGCGCATGCCGCCGAGCACGGCGATGCGCCGCCCGGCGACCGGCAGGCTCCCGAACGTCTTCAGAGTCGCCGCCATCGAGGCCGGATTGGCATTGTAGCTCTCGTCGATCAGAAGCGCCTCGCCGCCGCCCAGCGCGATCCGGTGCCGCTCCCCGCGACCCTTGAGACCCGGCAGGTCGGCCAGCGCCAGCCCCGCCTGCGCCAGATCGCCGCCCAGCGCCTCGACCGCTCCGAGCACCGCGAGCGCGTTCGACACCCAATGGTCGCCTGGCTGCGAAATGGTGAAGGTGATCTCGGCCTCCGGCAGGATCGCGGTGACCAGCGAGCCGCCGCTCGGCGAGGGCACGATGTCGCGGGCGCGGATGTCGGCACCGTCGCCGAGCCCGAAGCTGAGCACCTTCGCGGCATAGGGCCGGGCGGCGGCGGCGAGCCGGTTGCGGTAAGGGCTGTCATGGGGAACGAGGGCGATTCCGCCTTCCTCCAGGCCCTGGAATATCTCGCCCTTGGCGTCGGCGATCGCCTCCTCGCTGGCGAAGAAGGCCCGGTGCGCCGAGGCGATGGCGGTGACGATGGCGACGTGCGGCCTGACCAGCCGGGTCAGGGCGGCCAGCTCCCCTGCGTGGTTCATTCCCATTTCGAACACGCCGAAGCGCGAGTCGCGCGGCATCCGGGCCAGCGACAGCGGGACTCCCGTATGGTTGTTGTAGCTCTTGACCGACCGGTGCGCCTCGCCCGGAGCGGCGCGCTCGAGCGCTGCGTAGAGCGCCTCCTTGGTCCCCGTCTTGCCGGCCGAGCCGGTGACTCCGCAGATCCGGGCGGAGGTGCGGTTGCGGGCGGCGCGGCCCAGCGCGTTGAGGGCGGCATTGGTGTCGGCGACCCGGACGTGGGGCTCGGCGATCTGATCGCTGACCATCGCCCCGGCCGCTCCGGCGGCGAAGGCCTTGTCGAGGAAAAAATGCCCGTCCGTCGCCTCGCCCTTCATGGCGACGAACAGGTGCCCGGGCTCCACCTCGCGCGAATCGAAGGCGATTCCGCTGGCCTCGAAATCGCCCTGCGCCGCCCCGCCGACGGCCGCGGCAATCTCCCCGGAGGTCCAGAGCGCGCTCATCGCCCGCCCCGCAATCGGTGCCAGGCACCGATTGCCAAGCGCCTGTTTCGATTGGGGCGGCGGCCCGTCTCGGGGGCGAAGTTCGGTGCCAGGCACTGAAGGCTAAGCACCTGAATAATTTGAGTGCCCATCGGACTTCGGGCGGGATTTGGTGCCAGGCACCGAAGGTCAAGTCGTTGATTTCGTTGAGCGCTCATGCCGCGCACTCCCTGGCGACAGTGACGTCGTCGAACGGAAGCACCCTGTCGCCGACCACCTGGCCCTGCTCGTGGCCCTTGCCGGCGAGGAGGATGATGTCGCCCGCGCCAGCCTCGGCCACGGCCTCGGCGATCGCCTCGCGGCGGCCGGGGACCTCGCGGGCGTCGCGGGCGCCCTCCAGGATGTCGCGCCGGATCCTCGCCGGATCCTCGCTCCTCGGATTGTCGTCGGTGACGATGGCGAGGTCGGCCAGCCGAACCGCGACCGCGCCCATCTCGGCCCTCTTGCCGACGTCGCGGTCGCCGCCGGCGCCGAAGACGATGATCAGCCGGTCCCTGGCGTGGGGCCTCAAGGCCGCGATCGCCGCCTCGATCGCGTCGGGCGTATGGGCATAATCGACATAGACCGGCGCGCCGGCGCGGGTGATCACCGCCCGCTCGAGCCGCCCGCGCACGCCCTGCACCCGGGGAAGGCTGGCGAGCGTCCGGGCGAGATCGCCGCCGGTCGCCAGCACCAGCCCCGCCGCGGTCAGGGCGTTCGCGGCCTGATAGGCCCCGATCAGCGGAAGCTCGATCTTGTGGGCCGTGCCCTCGGCCTCGACGGTCAGGCGCTGGCCGAGCTGGGTCGGCTCCCGGTCGACCAGCTTCAGAGTTTCGCCGCGCCGGCCGGCCGTCAGCAATCGCAGCCCTCGAGCCTCGGCGCGACCGCGCACCGCGTCCGATTTGGGATCGTCGGTCCAGATCACCGCCGCTCCGCCGGGCCCGACGACCTCGTCGAACAGCCGCATCTTGGCCTCGAAATAGGCGTCCATCGTCTCGTGATAGTCGAGATGGTCGCGGGTGAAGTTGGTGAAGGCGCCGGCGCTCACCGGAAGGCCCTCGGTCCGATATTGCGACAGACCGTGGCTCGACGCCTCGAACGCCGCGTGGGTGACGCCCTCGCGTGCCAGCCCGGCCATGTTGGAGAGGAAGGTGACGATGTCGGGAGTCGTAAGGCCGGTCGTCGTCCGGTCGTCGGCGGTGGTGACCCCGAGCGTTCCGATCGAGGCGGCATGATGACCCGCCATCCTCCACAATTGCCGGGTCAGCTCGACGCTCGACGTCTTGCCGTTGGTGCCGGTGACCGCGACCACGGTTTCGGGAAAGGGCTCGAAATATTTCGCGGCGAGCCGGGCGAACTCGCGCCGCGGCTCCTCGGCCGCGACATGGGCGGCGCCCTCGACCGGAACGTGCGGCCGGGTCACCACCGCCACCGCCCCGGCGCCGACCGCCTGTGCGATGAAGTCCTCGCCGTTGAAGACGGTGCCGCGGAAGGCGCCGAAGACGGTGCCGGGCGCGACCTTGCGGTGGTCGATGGCGAATCCCGTCACCCGGGAATCGCCGCCGATTCCCGCGAGGTCGGCGAGGCGCATCGATCAACCTTCCTTTTTAACGTACTGGAGAACCTCGGACATGTTGACGTCTCGGCGCTCGTCCGGCTGGACCCCGAGCAGGGCGCCGATCCGGCT